>NZ_JBSFNF010000008.1:0-282315 GCF_053586955.1 Nocardia sp. NPDC003726
GTCCTGTGGGCACTGCTGCGCGACGGCCGCGAATTCAGCTTCGACACGCCGATACCGGTGGCCTCCGCGACTTGACACGGTCATTGAGAGTCCTTTCGTCGCGAGACGCTGCGTCTCGCCGGATACCGTGCCAAGCCGTTCGCTCGTTGTCAAGACGAGACGTATCGTCTCGTTGTCTGCTACCGTGACCGGATGGCCGACACTCCCACCGCCGCGCGCCGCAGCGAGCGCGCCCGTGCCGCGATACTCGCCGCGACCGCCGAGCTGATCCGCGAGGTGTCCTACGCGAAATTGGGCATCGAGGCCATCGCGGCCCGCGCAGGCGTCGGCAAACAGACGATCTACCGCTGGTGGCCGTCGAAGGGCGCCGTCGTGTTCGACGCCATGCTCGAATCCGATTCGGGGCCGGAAGGCCCCGCCCTGCCCGATACCGGCGACATCGCCGCCGATCTGCGCCTGTTGCTGCGCGGCTCGGTCGTCGCGTTGACCGATCCGGGTTTCGAATCCTTCCTCCGTGCGATGTACATCGAAATCCAGCAGGACGCCGAGCTGGGCGCCGCCTACCGTGAGCGTCTGCTGCTGCCCCAGCGCGCCGCCGTCGCCGATCGCTTGGCCGCCGCCGTCGCCGCGGGCGAACTGCGCGCGGATCTGGATCTCGAGCTCGCCATCGATCTGCTGCTCGGCCCGGTACAGATGCGGTGGTCCCTCGGCCTCGGTGGCCTCACCGAGGAATATGCCGACGCCGCGCTCGACGCCGCGCTGGCCTATCTGCGGGCCTGAGCCCAGGGGGTTCTACTCGACCAGACGGGCATTGGACAACGGCTTCCCGTCGAGTTTCTCGGTCCGGTCGGACGGCTGGACGGCGGCCCTTCACGAAGCGCGCAGCGATTCTGCCTGCTTCTGGATGCCGTCGGTCATGCCATCGAAACCCCGGCGCAGATCCTTGCCGAGCAAGGCGACGACCACTGGGTGCAGCCATCCGCCGAGTTCGAAGTGTGATTCGTAGCGGGTGCGGTTGTCCGGCAGCGGCGTCACGGTGTGCGAGCGCAGGCTGTGCAGCGCGCCGAGGGGCACCGGTTTCATCGAGTAGCCGAGCTCACTGCCGGGGGTGTGCGAGCGGATCCATTCCCGCTGCTTGCGCGGCTTCGAGCCGGAGAGCCGGACGAGCATGTCGATCGGCTCGCCGGGCACCAGCGAACTGCGGCATTCGGTGACGAACGGATTCCACTCGCCGTAGCGCGGGAAGTCGGTGATCACCTGCCACACCAGGTCGGCGGGAGCGTCGATGTCGGCGGCGAGGTCGATGACGAAGGCCATGAGGAAATTAGAACATGTTCTACGTATGCGAGTGCGGCTGCCGTGCCGAACGGCTCAGCACGAGCCCATCAGTGTCCCTTGATCCCGGCCGTAGCGGTGGCCGTGGCCGGGCGGAGCGTCCAGGGCGGCGAGCAGGTCGGCGGTGGTCTGCGCGAAGCTGATCACCGGAAGCCACCGCGGAACCGGGGCGTCGACGCGGGCGCCGGTCAGGTCGGGAGCGCGCCACAGCTGGGAAAGCGACCAGTGGATCACCGGATCCGAGCTGTTGGCCAGCACCGTCGCGCCGCCGCGGTTGACCCGGTTGGCGGGCGGGCCCGCCCAGAGGACCGCGCAGGTCCTGGCGTCCTGCTCGGCGTCGTCGGTGAAGACGGCGTTGCCGCCGAGTGCACCGAGACTCTGCCCGTACAGGTAGAGCTTCGGCTTGCGTGGCAGGGTTTGGATGTGGTGTTCGACGGCGGTGAACAAGGTGCGCGCGGCGGTCACCGCCGTGTCCCTGCCGAACACGAACGTCGCCCAGCTCGGCAGATAGGAGTATTGCAGCCCGACCAGCGCCACATCCCCGTCGAAGCGCCGATCGAAGCCCGCCACGGCGTTCGCATCGATCCAGCCCGATCCGGTGGGCACCGTGACGACCAGGTGCGAGCGCGCGAAGCCGCCCGAGCGTTCCAGTTCCTCGATCGCCAGCGCGACGCGGCTGTCCAGGTCGGGTGCGGAGGCCACCCCGACGTACACCCGCACCGCGCGCACCGACGCGTCGCTGACGAACTTGCGTCCCTCGGCCCCCAGCGACGTCCAGCTCACCGCCGACTCGGCGGTTCCCGACCCGCTGTGCGAAACCGGCCGTACCACAGCCGGATCCAGCTCGGCATTGGCCCGCGCGTACGCCGTCTCCCGCCATCCGACCAGCGCGGGCACGCCGACCAGATACAGCAGCACCGCCGCGACGGCGGCCAGTGAGACGCCTCGCGCCCAGCCCAGCTTCCGCCGCGTCCAGGCGATCGAGTGGGTAGCCGCCGCGAGCAATCCGACGATCAGCGCCGCGCCGAGCGCGCACCGCACCCAGTAGTCCGCGCCGATCGGCGGCGTGCCCATCGCGGCGCGCAGCCGGTTCTGCCAGTGTCCCGCGTTCGCCGCGGCTCCCACCACCAACACCGATGTCGCGATCGACAAGGGCAGCCGCAGCCACGCATGCCGACGATCGACGTCGAAACCGCTTCGCCGCAGAAGGATTCGCAGTGCACCTGCGGCACCGAGCGTCAGCGCCGCGAGGAGCCCGGTCAGCACGGCTTGCGCGCCGGGAGTGCGAGGGAGCAGGCCCGGAGCCAACGACGCCAGCGTGCCCACCCCGATGCCGAGCGTGGTGCCGATTCGTGGCGTTCGGATGCGGAATCCCGTCATCGCCGCACCGTCGCCGCGATGGGGGCAGGCGGCACGACACCCGAGGGTCCGGAGCCGCGCCGCCGGGTGCGGACGACGAAAACAGCACCCAGACCGGTGATTCCGGCGGCGAGCACACCGAGCAGCTTCCGGCTCGGCCCCGAGTCCGACTCGACGGCGCCGAACAGCGGCTCCACCACCGGCGCGCCGTAGTCCTGCCGTCGCGAGTTCAGATCGACGGCGGTGTTCGCGATCGATGCCATCGCCTCGCAGCGGGCGCGGGAGAACGAATCCACGCGGGCGGCGCAGGCCTGGTGCATCTGCCGGTCCAGCGTCGCGTCGAGGGCCTGGCGCGCCCACGGGCCCAGCGGTTCGCCGCGCCGGTCGGCGTAGCGCAGCAGGTCGTAGCCGAGGTCGTGAGCCTTGCAGGCGGTGTCGAACTCGGCGGGCAGCGTCACCGGAGACGAGCAGTCGCCGTCCGGATCGACCAGCATGCCGTCCACCGTGCTCGGCCGGTACCCGAACGACGCGGCGAAGTCCGCCGGGATCGCGGTGAGCGCGCCGGGGCCGCCCGCGGCCAGTTCGGCGACGGCGGCACTCGCCTGCGGGCTCTCGATGGGCGCTGCCGCCGCGGCCGCCCGCGGGGCGGGGGAGAGGAAGACCGTGGCCGCCATGGCGGTCAACGCCGTCGCGGTGAGCGCGGCGTAGCGGCGCGTCTGCACGGTGACGGACGATGTAGCGGCGGAATGGTTTCGGGCTCCTGCGGCCGATGCGAACCGGGTCTCGCGCCCGGCGCTGGTCGGTGTGCTCATGGCGACGACGTTAGGGACCGGCTTCCCGCGCTCGCCTCACGCCCGGGGAGGTTTCGCGGGCCGTGCCGCCGGGGGAGCCGCCGCGAGGTCTCGTACCGGGGTATCGGGGCGGAAATCACCCGTGGGTATGAGGCGGCGGTGATCTGCGAGTTCCTAGTGTCGTAGGCATGAACCGAGAAAGTCGCGACTGGACGCGACGGCTGGACGCGCGGACCTGGTTCGACCTCGGCACGGTGCTGGTCGCGCTGATCTGGTACACAGTGGCCTGGCCGACCCTGCACCTGACCCACGCGGTGCCCGCCGCGGCGCAGCCGTTCATCGCGGCCCTCGCCGCGTTCCCGGTGCTGCTGGTGCGGATCAACCCGGCGTTGGGCTGGGCCATCTCGGCGGGCTCCGCGCTGGTGATCGCGCTGGCGATCCCGCACCAGCCGGGCAACGAGCTGCCGTTCCAGGTCGTGCACGTGCTGTGCCTGCTCGCGCTGCTGTTCGCGGTGGCGTTGCGCGCGCCGGGGCAGATCGTGGCGGTGGCATGGGCGGCGACGGCCCTGCTGTTCGCGACCACCATGCCCGGCGAAGGCGACGCGTTCGCCAACGCCGCGTGGGGCTGGCCTGTCGCGCTGGCCGCGCTGGTGCTGTTCGGCCTGCTCGTCCGCTGGCTGGCGCTGTCGCGGCGGCAGCTGGTGCGGCAGGAGGAGGAGAACGAACTCGAGCGGGCCCGCCGCGCGATCCTGGAGGAAAAGGCGCGCATCGCCCGCGATCTGCACGACGTCGTGGCACACCACATGTCCTTGGTGGTGGTACAGGCGCAGACCGCGCCGTACCGGGTGGACGGCGTCACCCCGGCCGCGCGCGCCGAGTTCGAGTCCATCGGCGCCACAGCACGCGAGGCCCTCAACGAGATCCGCGGCATGCTCGGCGTGCTGCGCAGCGACGGCCAGTTGCCAGAGCACGCGCCCCAGCCGAAGGCGGCCGACGTGATCGGCCTGTTCGAGGGCGCGCGCCGGGCCGGCGTAGGTATCGAGTGGACCGTCGACGGGGCCCTGGACACCATCCCGGAGACCACCGGTCTCGCCTTGTTCCGCGTGGTGCAGGAATCACTGTCCAATGCCTCCCGGCATGCTCCTGGCGCACCGGTCCAGGTGCGCATCGTCCGCGGCGCGGAGTTGCTGCTCGAAGTCGAGAACGCGCCGGGCGCAACACCGGCCCGTGCGGTCGGCAACGGCGGCCACGGCATCGCGGGCATGCAGGCGCGCGCGGTGGCCGTCGGTGGCGAGGTGACGGCCGGGCCGCGCGCGGACGGCGGTTTCCGGGTGCGCGCGCGCTTTCCGCTCGGCGCACCGGAAGCCGATGCCGCCGTTGCCGCAGTGCACGGCGAACCAGCACGCTGACTGCGCTGCCGCCGGGTGATGAAGCAGCATGACCGGCGGCGTCGATCGGAGCCATGGGCGGCGATGGCCGAGCGGTGTGCCGCCGCTCTCGCCTCTGCCCGCAGGCGTGGCAACCGGCGCGGACACGAGGAAGGCGCCGATGGCGAATCGCGCAAGGAAGCGGTGCGGAGATTCCGTCGCATCCTGGAGCGTCGCGAACGCCGAGATCGGGACCGGTACCGTCCGAACCGGGGAAACCCCTCCGGCCCTCGACGCCGGGCCGCCGGCCGATCGGCGTGTCACCGCGTCGGCCGGGCGCACGGGCACAGCGCGCAGTCGTGCGGGGCAATTAGGGTGAGCGGGTGGCAATTACGGTGTTGATCGCCGACGACCAGGCGATGGTCCGTCAGGGGTTCGGAGCGTTGCTGGCCGCGCAGCCGGATATCAGCGTGGTGGGCGACGCGGCGGACGGCAAGGTCGCGGTGGCCGAGGCGAAGCGGCTGCGCCCGGATGTCGTGCTGATGGACGTGCGCATGCCGGAGATGAACGGGCTGGACGCGGCCCGCGCCATCCTGGCCGCCGGGTTCGACCCGCCGGTGCGCGTGCTGATGCTGACCACCTTCGACATCGATGACTACGTCTACGAGGCGCTGAGCCTCGGCGCCAGCGGGTTCCTGCTCAAGGACGCTCCCGCCGAGGAACTGGTCCGGGCGGTGCGGGTGGTCGCCGACGGTCAGGCGCTGCTCGCGCCCACGGTCACCCGCAGGCTCATCGCCGACGTCACCCGCCGCCGCAGCGCGGCCCGCGCCAAGCCGTCGCCGCAGTTGTCGGCGCTGACTCCCCGTGAGCGGGAAGTGCTGGAGCTGATCGCGAAAGGCATGTCGAACTCCGAGATCGCCGAAACGCTGTTCGTGGCCGAGCAGACCGTGAAAACCCATGTATCCAAGGTTTTCTCGAAGCTGAATCTGCGCGACCGTGCGCAGGCGGTGGTGCTGGCCTACGAAACCGGCCTGGTCACCCCGGGCTGAGTCACATCGGCGGGCAGGATCCGCCGCGCAGTTCGTCGAGGTGACGGCCGAGCATCCGCGCCATCCGGCTCAGGATGGTGGTGGAGTCGTCGAAGCTGCCGGAATCGGCCGTCGCCGCCAGCGCGACGGCGATCATGCCCGAGCGCACCGGCACCAGGCCGAACTGGCGGACGGTGTAGACGCCGGTCTCGTCGTCGGGGCCCCATCCGCCCTTGAACGCCGTGCCCTCCAGCACACCGAGACCCCAGGCCTGCTCGGGCGTTATCTCCGTCATCAGCTCGGTGACCTGGTACGACTCGGGCAGGCACGGCAGCCGGGAGGCGAAGCGGGCCTGATTGGCCAGCGTCCATTCGGTGCCGCCGAAGGAGGTGTAGTCCAGCGTGGTGCGCGGGCCTGCCACCCCGGTCGTGGCGTCGCCCGCCTCGTCGATCACGTCCTGCACCGCCTTGGCCGCTTCCAGCCCGTCGCCGAGCGACTGCCACAGCGCTTCGGCGGCGTCGTTGTCCGACCATGTGATGGCGGCTTCCACCTCTTGGAGGATGCCTTCCTGCGAGTCGTGGCGCAGCGCAGCGATCGCGAGCGGCACCTTGATGGTCGACCAGGCGATGCCGCTGACCCAGTCGCCGAAGACGGTCATCCGGCCACCGCCGACCGGCATGATCGCCATGCCGACCTGTCCGCCCAGCTGCGGCTGCAACTGGGTGAAATCGGCGGCCAGGGAGTCGGGCATGGACACGGCCAGCCGTGGCCGCCACGCTCCCGCGGTGTCGACGACCACGGCGGGGGGATCGGTATCCGGCCGATCACCGGGAAGCAGAGTGCACGAGGTCAGCGTGAGCAGCACCACCATCGCTCCGGCGCGTAGCGCAGAACGACACGTCGAAGCAGATCTCGTCGACCTCACCACCGAGTCCTCCCCACCACCGGTGACGCGTCGCGCTGTAGAACGGCGGTGCAAAATATCTCATCGGGCCCGCCCGGTCGGTGACCGGACAGGAGACATCACCGCGGCGCGCGGTGGCGTCGACGGCACGATGTCTCGACCATAGTTTTGCCGATCTTCCCGGAGAATTCGAAACCACGTGGCCACGGCGTCACCCGGTAGGCTCCTGGATCGGTAGGAAAGCGGTCACCTGAAGGGGGCGTGTTGCTCGACAGCGGTGCGGTGTTCGCCGGGTTCACCATAGAGAAGCTCCTCGGCCAGGGGGGAATGGGATCGGTGTATCTGGCCCGTCACCCCAGACTTCCTCGGCAGACCGCGCTCAAACTGCTCAACCGGGAGCTGTTCACCGACGTGGAGGTCCGGGCCCGCTTCGAGCGGGAGGCGGACCTCGCGGCACAGCTGGATCATCCCAACATCGTCGCGGTGTACGACCGCGGCGCCGAGGACGAGCAGCTGTGGATCTCCATGCAGTACGTCGACGGCGTGGACGCGGCCACGGTGAACCCGCAGAGCCTGCCGCCGGAGCGCGCCGTGCAGATCATCGAGGGCGTCGCGTCGGCCTTGGACTACGCGCACGGGATGGGGGTGCTGCACCGCGACGTCAAACCGGCGAACATCATGCTGGCCCGCGCGGTGGGCGGCCACGGCGAGCGGGTCTTCCTCACCGATTTCGGCATCGCCCGGCTGCGGGAGGATTCCACCCACCTGACCCAGACCGGCATGTTCACCGCGACGCTGGCCTACGCGTCGCCCGAGCAGATGACCGGGGCCCACCTCGACCACCGCTCCGATCAGTATTCGCTGGCCTGCGCGCTGTACTGGTTGCTGACCGGCGTCGCCCCGTTCGACGCGCCCGCGCCGGCCGACATCATCCGCGGCCACCTCCAGTTGCCGCCGCCCTCGGTGGCGGCCGTGCGCGCCGGTCTGTCACCCGCGCTCGACGCGGTGATCGCCAAGGCCATGGCGAAGCGACCTGACGACCGCTACGTCTCCTGCGCCGAATTCGCCTCGGCCGCACGGCGAGCGCTCACCGAACCCGCTCCCACCGTGGTGGCCGCGCAGTACCAACCGCAGCCCGCGCCCACCGTCCTGGCGCAACCGTCCTATCCCGCGCCGGAGGCGAGCCCGCCGGCCTACAACCCCTCCGCCGCCGGCTACACCGCGCCGCCGCAGTACGCCCCGAATCCGATGAGCGGCCAGCAGTTCCCGGCGTCCGGCGGCTATGCCGCGACGGCTCCGCAGCCGGGTTACCCAGCGGCGCCGCCGCATTCCGCCGCCCCGCCCATCGGTTATCCGCCGCAGCCGAGTTATCCGTCGCAAGGCCGCTCCAACACCGGCCTGATCGTGACGATCGTCCTGGTGATCGTGGCGTTGCTGGTCGGCGTCGGCATCTTCGTGGCGAAGGTCGGATTCTCCGATTCCGCGTCGCCGCTGGACCTCGCCACCAAGGCGCCCTCCGGCCCGTCCGACGCGGACAAACTCGCCAAGGCGTTCCCGAAATTGCTGCCGCAAGGCGTGGACACCAAATACAACATCGGTTCCGGACCTGGCTACGGCGGCAAGACGTGCTTCCTCGGCACCGCCGAACCGGGCAGCAAAGTGTCCAGCGCCAACGGCGTACCCGATTTTCCGAACTGGGCGACGGCGTGGAACTGCTGGGGCACCCCGATCGCCGAGCCCGACTACGTCCTCATCGGCTTCAAGTCGGCCGCCGACGCGCGAGCCGCGGTGCTGGACCTGCCCCCGAACACGCCGGCCACCGAACGCAACAACGGCGAGTCGTACTCGACCTACCGGTGGCAGGAGAAGGCCGGTGGACTCCCGGACGGCTACCTCGTCGTCGGCTTCGACGACCCGGCCCGGTCGAACTACCTGCTGTTCGCCACGGTGACCCTCACCGACAGCATGCCCACCTCCGGATTCGGCATCACCTCGGCGAAATTCAAGACGTGGTTCGCCGACCTGCCGCTGTGAACCGGCGAACTCAGTCGACCGCCAGCGCCTCCACGATGGGCATCCTGGCGGCGCGCAACGCGGGCGGAATCGACCCGAGCAACGCGAGCACCAGCGCGACCGCGGCGTAGACCAGCAGCATCGGACTCGGCCGGTAGGTGACGTCGATGGTCAAGGCGTGCCCGAGGGCGACCGTGGCCAGGAACTGCACCGTCGCGCCGAGCGCGAGACCGAGCACCGCACCGACGATGCCGATGCCCGCGGCCTCCGCGAGCACCGAGCGCATCAGGAACTTGGGTCCGGTGCCCATGGCGCGCAGCACGCCGATCTCCCTGCGCCGCTCCAGCACCGACAGCATCAACGTGTTGAGCAACGCGACCGTGGCGACCAGCACCACGATCCAGAGAATGGAATTGCTCATCGCCATGCCCTGCCGGATGCTCGACGAGGCGGCCACCACCGTGTCCGCGCCGGTGTCCACGTTCAGTTCCGGCGGCACCACCTGCCGGATCGCCGCGAACACCGCCGCGCGATCGGCGCCGGGCGCGATGTCGAGCGCGATGACCGTCTCGCCGGGCCGCTCGTACCAGCTGCGCATCAGGTCCAGGTCCATCATCACCACGCCGGCGATGGCGGAGAAATACGGAATCACCTGCAGGACCCGCACGGTATGGGGGCCGGTGGGGGTCGGCAAGGTCAGTTCCGCGCCTGCGCCGACGCCGAGCGAGCGCGCCACGTCGCGCGAGATCGCCACGCCTTCCCCGGCCGACAACCGGGCGACCGACTCGTCGGTGAGCATGCGCATCCGCGTCTCCCTGGCATCCGGCGGAAACCCTTGCAGCATCACGCGACTGCCGCCGAGCGTGGCGAAGGCCATCTGCGCCGGGCTCAGATGCGCGACCCCGGGCACCGCCGCCAGCTTGCCGGCCAGATCCGCGGGCAGCAGCGGCCCGGTCGGGAACTGCGCCATCGAGGCGGGGCTGACGTAGACGTCGTTGCGGGCCAGATCGGTGAAAGTGACGGTGGCCGAGTCGATCATGTTGCTCGACGCGCCGCTCATGCCGACGGTGGCCCCGACGCCGATCATCACCGTCATCGCCGTGGCCCACACGCGCCGCGGCGAGCGTTCCAGCGTGGTCGCGCCGAGTGCGCCGGGCGCGCGGAACCAGCGCGCGATCCCCGCCGCGGCCCGCACGATCGGGCCGGTGGCGGCGAAGCAGATCAGGATCGCGGCGATGAACGACATCGAGATGGCGGTCAGCGAATAGCGGCCCAGATCGCTGCTCGCGATCAGCACCGCGGCCCCGGCCAGCCCGCCTCCCGCGAGGGCCGCCAGCCAGCGCAGCAGCGGGCTCGCCGTGTCGGTCCCGGCCGCACCGACCGGGGCCAGCGCCTCGATGGGCCGCACCCGGTACACCTGGCGCGCGGCCAGCGACGCCGCCAGCACGCTGGTGAACACGCAGGCCACCACGGCGAACGGAATCACATACCAGGGCACCGAGTATTCGGTGCGCGCCTCGACGGACTCCACGATCGCGGTGGGCAGCGTGCCGATCGCGACGCTGCCCATGAACACGCCGATGGCCGCCCCGACCGCACCGCCGAGCACGCCGAGCAGCGCCGCCTCGGCCAGCAGGTCGCGCACCATCGGGCCGCGCCTGCCGCCGATCGCGCGCAGCAGCGACAGCATCGGCCTGCGCTGGGCGATCGCCATGCTCATCGCGTTGTAGATGAGGAACGCCGAGACGATCAGCGCGGCGGCCGACGCCATGGTGGTGGAGTAGCGGACGATCTGCACCGCCCCGCCCGCCTGCGCGGTGCGCAGACTCGGCTCGGCCACCACCGCGCGTCCGTCCACCACGTCGGTGAGCGCCGCGCGCACCTGTCCGAGGTCGGCGCCGTCGGCGGGGATGATCTGCACCGAATCCAGCCGCCCCGCCCGGTCGGTGATCTTCTGCGCGAGCCCGAGCGGAGCGGCGACGAGGTGACCGTCGTTGAGTTTCCCGGACGTCTCCGCGTCCAGAACGCCCGCGACCGTGACCGTCGTGCCGCTCAGCGTGAACTGCTCGCCTTCGGCGCGGCCGAGTCCGGAGCCGACCAGCACACCATTGGGCACCGAGAGCAGCTTCCCCGTGAAAGCGCTCATCGGCGTGGTCAATTCGCTGCCGAGCGCGCCGATGTTCGCGTCGGCGCCGATCAGCAGCGCTCGGTCGGCGCCGGTGCCGATCTGCGTGCGCAGCATCGGCACCGCCACCGCGACGCCGGGTGTGGTCGCGATCCGCCGCAGCAATTGCTGGTCGAAGCCGGCGTCGGTGATCCCGCTGACCTCCAGTTGCGCCTTGCCGCCGAGGCCGCGGGTCAGTCTGTCCACCGAGCCGGTGACCGAGCCGGAGATGCTCAGCACCGCCACCAGCAGCGACGCCGAGACGCCCATCACGACCAGCGACATGAAGGTGCGGCCGCGATGGGCGAGCAGTTCGCCGATATTGAACAGCCGCAGGCGATCCCACGCCGCGCCGATCATGCCGTGCCCCTTCCCGCCCGCGCCATCACCTTCCACCGACCGCTCACGCGTTGACCGTCCGCTCGACCTTGTCGTTGGACCCGATGCGGCCGTCGCGCAGCGTGATCACGCGGTCGCAGTAGGTCACCGCGCCCATGTCGTGGGTCACCATCACCACCGAACTGCCCGATCCGGCGATCTCCCCGAGCAATTCGAGGATGGAGGCGCCGGTCTTGGAGTCGAGATTGCCGGTGGGCTCGTCGGCCAGGATGAGCGGCGGATCCATGATCAGCGCCCGCGCCACCGCCACGCGCTGCATCTGTCCGCCGGACAGTTCGGCCGGACGATGTTCGGCGCGCGCGGCCAGGCCCACCCGGTCGAGCAATTCCATGGCGCGCGGCTTCGCCTTGCGCAGACCCGTGCCGTCCAGCAGTTTGGGTATCGCCACGTTCTCCCAAGCCGAGAGCGTGGGCAGCAGGTTGAAGAACTGGAACACGAAACCGACCTGGTGACGCCGGAATTCCGATTGCTGTTCCTCGTCCAGCGCGCCGATCTCCTCGCCGCGGAACCGGATCGAGCCCGCGTCGGGACTGTCCAGCGCGCCGAGCAGATGCAACAGCGTGCTCTTGCCGGAACCGGACGGTCCGATGATCGAAGTGAATTCCCCTGTCTCGATGCGCAAGGCGACGTCGTCGAGAGCGCGGACCGCTTGGCCGCCGACCCGATACTCCTTCGTCACGCCCGATAGTTCCAGCATCGCCGGTTCCGGCATCGTCGTCCCCCGCTCCGTATGGTCGATCAAAGTTCTTCGTTCCTCGTCGCGCGTTACCGCGCCATGGCCTCCGACGCGAGTTTGCGGCGACGATACTGCGCGTCGAGCACCGCGCGCAGCACCGGCTGCTCGGCCGCGAGTTCCAAGTAGGCCTCCATCGCCGTCGATCCCTGGTCGAGTTTCGCGGCGAAGTGCAGATTCCACCGGTAGCGCAGCGCCAGCAGCAGCCCTTCTTCGCCGCCGAACAGCCGATCCAGGCCGGGGAGCCCGGCGAACAGGTCTGGATCGGCCGGGTCGAGCGCGGCGCGGGTGAGTACGGTGTGCACGATGTCGGTTCGAGCGTGCTGATCCGTCCAGGACATGGCCATCGCCTTCCTCTGTGAACTACCGCCAACGCTACGGACGCGACGACCTTGTTGTCGTCGTGCCAGGGACCCGAATGCGTCTCCGACCACGGTAGGAGCCGCGTCCCGCTCGCGGGACGATGTACCGGCCACGATGCGGCGGCTAGCCTTACAGAATGGGTTCGACCGGCGTATCCGAAGCACCGCCAGGTACGCCTCGCGCGGGCCGCGTGCGGGCCTCGGTCCGGCGCGTCGGGCAGCGGTGCTCCGAGTTCGCGCGCGATCCGGTCGCGGCCTTCCGGCGCAGCGTCGAGGAGTTGCCGTACGACTATCCGCCGTCGGTGATCGTCAGCGTCGACATCGCGGTCTTCGCGGTCGCGGTCGCGGCCGCGGTGCAGCGGCACAGCTATTTCCCGACCCTGCTTCCGATCGTGGCGGTCCTGCTGACCTGTGCCTTCGGTCCGTTGCACGCGTTGCTCGGCGTGCTGCCGCGCCCGCTGCTGCTCGGCGTGCTCGCCATGGCGGCGGAGGCGTTGTTCCTCGCCCAACCGGTCGAGGCCGACTTCGCGCCGTTCGTGCTGGTGGCCGCCGCGGGCGAGATCGCGGCGATCGCGCCGAAACGGGTGAGCATCCCGGTCACGATCGCGATGATGCTGCAACTGGCCGCCTTCGCGGTGATCGGCCATGTGCCGGAGGGTCTGCCGACCTATCTGGTTGGCATCGCCTTCGGCTGGATGGCCGGGCTGATGCTGCAATACCAGCGCCGCTTCCTCTACCAGGAGCGCGGATATCAGGACATCCGCGCCGCGCAGGCCGCCGACGAGGAACGGCACCGGATCGCCAGGGAAGTGCACGACGTGATCGCCCACTCGCTGAGCGTCACGCTGTTGCATCTCACCGCCGCCAGGCACGCCCTGGAGACCGACCGCGACGTGGACGAAGCCGTGGAGGCGCTGACCGACGCCGAGCGGCTCGGCAGACAGGCGATGGCCGACATCCGCCGCACGGTCGGCCTGCTCGACGCGCGCCCCTGGAAGCAGGTTCCGGAACCGGGTGTGGAGGACATCGAGGATCTGGTCGGCGATTTCGTGCGGGCCGGGCTGGACGTGCGGTACGACCGCGCGGGCGATATCGGCGCGGTGTCACCCGCGGTCGGGCTCGCGCTGTACCGGATCGGGCAGGAGTCGCTGGCCAACGTCGTCAAACACGCGCACGGCGCCTCCGCCACGATCCGGCTCGCGGTGGACACGACCATGGTGACCCTCACGGTGGACAACACGGTGCCCGCCGGGCTGCCCGCCCAGCGCGGCGCCGGCATGGGCCTGTCCGGGATGCGGCAGCGCGCCGAACTGCTCGGCGGTCGCATGACGGCAGGTCCGTCCGGCCGCGACTGGTCGGTGCGCGCGGCTATTCCGCTCGCACCCGGCCGTGGCGGATTCTCGTGTTCGGTGCTGCCGGGGGCGGCGCCGGCCGGACGGGAGGGTTCGTGAGCAGGCGTCGGCGATTCGTGTCCGCGGCAGCGCGCGCTGCCTGGCAGCGAGGAGGACTTGTGTATCGGAGAGCCGACCGAGCAGGGAGCGTGCCGCAGCCGAGCGCGGGCGAGGTGCGGTCGTGAGCGTGCCGACACCCGCAGGCGGCGAGGACGCCGTGACCGTGCTCGTGGTCGACGACCAGGAACTCGTGCGCGGCGGTCTGCGGCGCATCCTGCGCAGACGCGACGGCTTCGTGGTCGCCGAGTGCGCCGACGGCGACGAGGTGCCCGCCGCCGTCGCGGCAGCCCGCCCCGACGTGGTGCTGATGGACCTGCGGATGAAACGGGTCGGCGGCATCGACGCCACCAGAATGCTGCGGGCCGGCGACGGCGCTCCGCCGGTGCTCGTGCTCACCACCTTCGACGACGACCAACTGCTGTCCGGTGCGCTGCGCGCCGGCGCGGCCGGATTCATCCTCAAGGACTCGCCCGCCGAGGACCTCATCCGCGCGGTGCGGATGGTCGCGGGCGGCGGCGCCTGGCTCGATCCCGCCGTGACCGGCCGCGTGCTGTCGGCCTACCGCACCGTCCGCCCGGTGCGCACCAGCACCGACGCGCGGCTGTCGGAATTGACCGCGCGCGAATACGAGGTGCTCGAACTGATCGGGCGCGGCCGGGTGAACGCGGAAATCGCTCGGGAACTCGGTATCTCGGAAGTGACCGTGAAAAGTCATGTGGGGCATATCTTCGGCAAGCTCGAGCTGCGGGATCGGGCCGCGGCGATCGTGTTCGCGTTTGACCACGGGGTGGTGGCACCCGGAGAATCCACTCTGTGACGGGCAGGCTCCGGTCGCGTACCGCGTGATCTCGGTGTGTGATCCCTGCCCGGGATGCGGAGGATGACGGGTGCAGGAATCCGGGCCGAGAACCGGCACGCGGTTCGGGCCGTACGAACTGCGGTCGTTGCTGGGCAAGGGGGGAATGGGGGAGGTATACGAGGCGTACGACACGGTCAAGGACCGGGTGGTCGCGGTCAAACTGCTCTCCGAAGAACTCGCCAAAGACCCGATGTACCAGCTGCGTTTTCGCCGCGAATCGCAGGCCGCGGCGCGGCTGGCCGAACCGCACGTCATCCCGATCCACGACTGGGGCGTGATCGACGGGGTGCTGTTCATCGACATGCGGCTGGTGCGGGGCGTCGACCTGCGGACCCTGTTGCGCAGCAAGGGGCCGCTGAGTCCGGCTCGCGCCGTCGGCATCATCGAGCAGATCGCCTCGGCCCTGGACGCCGCGCATGCGAACAATCTGGTGCATCGCGACGTGAAACCGGCGAACATCCTGGTCACCGACGCGGATTTCGCGTACCTCGCCGATTTCGGCATCGCGCACACCGAAGGCGACAGCGCGGTGACGCTGGTCGGTATGGCCGTCGGCTCCTATATCTACATGGCGCCGGAACGCTTCGACGTCGGTCCGGTGACCGGCCGCGCCGATGTCTACTCGCTGGCCTGTGTGCTGCACGAGTGCCTGACCGGAGCGACGCCGTTCCCGGCGGCCAGCATGAATGTGCTGATCAAGTCGCACATGTCCGATCCGCCGCCGCGGCCGAGCGCGCAGGCCAGTGGCATTCCCGCGGCGTTGGACGAGGTGGTGCACCGCGGTATGGCCAAGGATCCGGCCGACCGCTACCCGACCGCCACCGCGCTGGCCAGGGCCGCCCGCGCCGCCCTTGCCTCGGCGCCGACCGGGCCGACGCTGGTGGTGCGCGCGCCCGACCGGTCGCAGCAGGCGGTCGCGCCGGAATCGACCGGTGAACTGTCGCTGCCCGCGGTGATCCATCCGAGCGCGCCGACCGTTGTCCGCCCGACGGAGTTCCACTTCACGCCGCTGCCAGCGTCGGATGCGCCGGAGCCGCCGCGAGCGCAGCACCCGCCGGAGGTGGAACTGCCTCCGATCCGCCCCTTCCCGGACGCGCACCTGTATCCGGAGACGCAGCCGTACCTGGAGGCCGCCGGATATCCGCAGCCGGAGCCCGTCGTTCCGCCGACGCAGGTGTACCCGCAGCCGCCGGAGCCCGCCGCGCCGCCCACGCAGGTGTACCCGCAGCCGCCGGAGCCCGCCGCGCCGGGTCCCCAGGTGTATCCGCAGGCTTACGCCGAGCCTGCCGCGCCTCTCGATCCCGCATATCCGCGACAGCCCGACGACTCCGCTTACGCCGATCCGGATTCCACCCGGGTGTATCCGGAGCCCGCTGCGCCGGTGGACGGATATCGGCAGGGCTATGCCGATTCCGCCGTATCGGGGAATTTCGATCCGGCGTATGCGCGACAGCCGGACGACTCCGCGTATGCCGATCCGGATTCCACCCGGGTCTACCCGGAGCCGGTCGCGTCGGCGCACGAGTATCCGCAGGGCTACGTCGATTCCGCCGTATCGGGGAATTTCGATTCGGCGTATGCGCGACAGCCGGACGACTCCGCGTATGCCGATCCGGACTCCACCCGGGTATACGCGGAACCGGCTGTCGCGCAGCAATATTCCGATACGCCGCAGGCCTACTCGCAGATTCCCGGCGACGCCTTCGCCGAGGGGCATCCCGGGCTCGGGAACTACCCGCAGTATTCGGACCCGGCCCACCCGTCGGGCTCGGTCCCGCCGCACGGCACGTCCGGCTACCTCCCGGAACCGGACTCGGCCCCGACCCAGTACCTGGCGCCGTCCGAGCACGACGGGCACGCGGCTCGCACCGACTACCCGCCGCACGGCGACTATCCCGCGCGCACGGGCCACCCACTCGGCCGGGCGGAACCGGACTACGGCTATGACGACTACGACCAGCCCGATTACTCGGCGTCTGGTCAGGGTCGCTCCATCGCGCTGCCCATCATGGTGGCCGTTTTCGCCATCGTCGCGCTGACCGTCGGCGGCGCGATCGCGTGGCAGTCGTTCGGCCGCGGTCAGGTCGAGACGACCTCCGCCGCCGCGCACTCGGAGGCGTCCGCGCCCGCGGCCCGGCCGACCACCCAGGCGCCGAGCCGCACATCTGCGCCGTCGGCCACGTCCACCTCGGCGAAGCCGTCCCAGGTCACGTTGCCCGCGGGTGCGAAGGCGTGCGGTCAGGGGCAGGCCGCCACCGGGGCGTTCACCGAGTCGGCGACGGGCACCCCCGTGACCAGCTGCGCGTTCGCCGAAGAGGTGCGCAGGGCCTATGCCGCGCTCGGCCAGGCGCAGAACGCGACTCGTGACGCGCCACGCACGGTCGTCGCGACCAGCCCGGTCACCGGCCGCACCTACACCATGAACTGCCTGCCCGAAGGCCAGCTCGTCACGTGCAGCGGCGGTGAGAACGCGGTGGTGTACGTCTACTGACGGCGGCTACGGCACGGCCGGGCTGCCGCCGGGAACCACCGGCAGGCCCGCCGCCCGCCACGCCCGGAACCCTCCGACGAGGTCGGTCACCCGACGGAGCCCGAGGCGCTGCCCGTCGGCGGCCGCGAGGCTGGAGGCGTAGCCCTCGTTGCACACGATCACCACCGGTGTGTCGGCGGTGAGGCCGAGCAGTCGGTGTTCGCCGTTCGGGTCGAGGCGCCACTCCAGGACGATCCGTTCCACCACGACCGCGCCGGGTATCTCACCCTCGGCGCTGCGGTTCGCGTGCGGCCGGATGTCCACCATCAGGCCGCCCCGGGACTGCAGCGCGGCGGCCTGCTCCGGCGTCACCCGCTCCAGCCGCGCCCTGGCCCTGGTCACCATCTCCTCGGCGCCTGTACTCATCGTGCGTCCACTCCGCTCGCCGACGTTCCCGCGAAGTCAGCCAGCCTACGGTATTCGCGGGCCGGCCGGAGCGGGGGAGAGACGCGTGCACCGACGCCGCGGACCAGAGCTTGTCGTTGCGCAGCTGGTGCGAGCCGCAATCAGCCCCCATCGGACGCCGACAGGAACGCCTTCCGGTTATCCGAACCCTGGCAACGGCGGAGATTCCGGGAAGACGACCGGCAACGACACGAGGGCACGGTGGAACGGACCCGGTCGCCAGGACAGCTCTTCCGGCTCCACCGCGAGCCGTATCTCGGGCAGGGCGTCGAGTAGTTGGTCGATGGCGTCCTGCGCGATCAGGTACGCCATGGATCTTGCGGGACAGGAGTGCGGTCCGGCGCCCCAGGCCAGGTGGGCCCGGCTGTCGATGTGCTCGCCGGTGTGGATCGCCGGATCGTTGTTGCAGGCGGCCATGCTGATCACGACCGGCTGGTGGGCGGGCAGCCACACGTCATCGATCAGGATGGGCTGCTTCGGGTAGCTGAAGCAGTAGTTGGCGCCTGGCGGGTCGTCGAACAGCACCTCGTCGAGCGCGTCGCGGGTGGACAGGCTGCCGCCGAAGATCCCGCCCGCGAACCTGCGGTCGGTGAGCATCAACCGCAAGGTATTGGCGATCAGGTTCTGCTGCGGCTCGATCCCCGCCCCGTACAGGGTGACCAGCTGGTGAATCATCTCCATGTCGTCGAGGCCCGTCGGGTGGCGCAGCAGTCGGGTGGTGATGTCGTCGCCGGGCTCGCGCCGCTTCATCCGCACCAGGTCGAACAGCGCGTCGGCGAGCATCGCGTTGCCCTTGTCCGCGTTGACGCCCTCGAAGATGGCGGCCATGCCCATCGCCACCTGCTGCCCGATCTCCGGCGGGCAACCCAGCAGCGAGTTGAGCACCGCGAAGGTGAGCGGGAACGCGTACTGGCTGATCAGATCCGCCGCACCGTCCTGGCAGAAGGCGTTGATCAGCGGACCGGCGATGTGTTCGGTGGTCGCGTGCAATGCGTGCAGGTCGACCGCCTCGATAGCGGCGACATTCACCTGCCGGTAGCGCTGGTGCTCGAATCCCGTGTTGCGCAGTGCGTTCGGTCGCCACTCCATCATCGGCAGGATGGGGCACTCGCCGGGGACGCCCTGCTGCCAGGTGCGTGGATCCGCGGGAAAATGCACCGGGTCGTTGAGGATTCGCAGCGCCGTGTAGTAGCCGATGACCAAAGTCGCGGGCACGTTCGGCGCCAGTTCGATCGGGACGAGCGAACCGTAACGGCGGCGCATCTCCCGGTAGGCGTGATGAGGGTCGGCGGCGAAGGCCTCCGTGTACAGCGCGACCCGCGGTCCGTCGGCGTCGAGCGGCGAATTGTGCTGAACAGGGCAGGTTTTCGTGCTGGATCGCGGGGACTGTTGCGTGGACAAAGGGCATGACTCCAGAAGGGAAGGCGCTTGGCCGGCGCGTGCGGGTGCGCGGGTCGGCTACGCGCCGGTGAGGTGCATGTTTCCGATGTAGCTACGGGATCGTAAGCAGTTCCGACGCCGCGGTGGGGTGGTTTGGGCCGCGCGCTCATTCGCCGAGATCCGCCGCGTACCGTTCGGTGAGCGCGGCGACGCGAGCGGCGGGCCACGGGCACCGGATGTCGCCCCGGGTGGCGGCGAAGAACAATTCCAGCTGGACGTGCCAGGCGGCCAGCAGTTCGGGCCGGAGTCGAGCGAGCCTGTCGGGCAGGGTTTGGGTGAGCTCCACCCGCACGCCGAGGTCGGGATCGGCTTCGAAGGACCAGCGCACGGTGCCCTCCACCGCGCCGTCGTGCCGCCACCGGTACTCCAGCCGTCGGGGCGGCTCGACGCCGACGAGCTCGGCCGCATCGACGTGCGCGTTTGCCGACCGGACGGGGGCGGGGCCGCCGACGGTGGGAGCCTGCTCCTCGGTGAGCAGCGACCACAGCCGGTCCGGCGGCTGCCACACCAGGTCGCGCTCGAACCGCAGAATATAGCCGTCGGCGACCTTGTCGCGCGTGCCTGTGTCGAGCCCGAATTCCGCTGTGTAGCGCTCGATATCGGCGATCCAGGTGGTGTCCGGCCGGGCGTCGTCTCCGTCGAGTGTCGCCGTGAGAGCCGCCAAACAGCGGTCCCAGCCGACCGCCGACCGCGCGGCGCCGAGCCGTGCGCGCGGTCCGCCACCGAGGTGGTGGGTGAAGATCAGCAGTGTCCCGTCCCCGTCGGCCACCAACTCGAAGCGCAGCACGTCCTGGTTCCAGCGGAACATGTAGACCTTGGGCGGGTCGAATTCGAGCACCTCGCCGTGGGAGGTGCTGTCGGCTGTTTCCGGTGCGTCGGCGAAGGTGAAGCGCATCGCGGCACCGGGCCGCGGTTCGGTGGTGACAGCGGCGGGGAACCAGGCCGGCATCCGGTCCGGATCGCTGATCGCGCGCCACACTTTCTCCGGGGGATGGGCCAGCCTGCGTTGAAACCGCAGGGTGGGTGCGCCGTCGATGGTGTGCAGTCGTGCTCGGCACGGGCTCATGGTTGTCCTTCCTCGTCGGGCATGGCGTCGAGATGACGTTCCAGGGCATCGAGGCTGGTTTCCCACATCCGCCGGTACGGCGCGAGCCGTGCCTCGATCTCGGCCAGCGGTTCCGGGCGCAGCCGGTACCAGCGGCGCTGCGCGTCGTGACGGACGTCGACCAAGCCCGCGCCGCGCAGGCCCCCGATGCGCCGCTCGGGTCGCTGAAGAATTGCGGTGTCAGTTGCGTGAAGGTTGCGCCGGATCGCGATCCCGTCGTGGCCGCCGAACCCGCGCGGTGGCAGGCGTCCCCGGCCTCGACCTCGATGGGGCTTGCGCCGCGCGTCGCGATGTGTATCCGGTCGACCGCATGTCCCGGGCTGTGAAGCCCGCCAAACGCGTGCACCGACAACGGCGATGTCGCCGGAAGGCCGGCTCGAACCCGAAAATACTGCGGTGATACTCGAATGCTATTGAGCGCGAGCGACGTGCGCCCATCCGTTCGGCAGTGGCCGTGGCCGTCAGTGGTTTTCGGTGAACTGGGGCTTGATCAATTCATCTAGTACGTTCTCCGGGATAACGAGAAGCAGTTCTCGGGTGAGGCCGGCGCCGAACGCCGGTTCCGAACCCGGCCGCTCGGCGACATCGGGCGGGTAGGTGGAGGTGTCCATGCTTGTTGACCGCGCCGTCGTCACCTGGCGGGGAGACAAGAGTCAGCCGACCCGAGGCCGCGCCCCTGCCGTCGCGGTCGCCGGTGGGTGGGCCGGCGGATTTCGCGAGAAGAATGTGTCGAAAATGTCTACTGATCGATTCCGCAGAGTCCGAAACGTCCTGGGTTGCGCGGCGCTGGCCGCGGCTCTGGTAGCCGGATGTGGAACCGACCGCGCCGAGGATTCGTCGAGCGAGCCCACCATCACCGAGGCCGCGGCCCGCACCGACCAGAAGGGCCTGTCCCTCATCGTGCCGGGCACTCTGGCCGCGAGTTATGCCGAACTCGCCGCGAGCGTGCGCGGCAAGCTGGGCATGGCCATCATGCCGGTCGGCGGCGAGCAGGCGGTCACCTTCGGGGAATGGACGAGCGGTCCGGCCTGGTCGACGATGAAGGTGCCGCTGACCATCGCCGCGCTGCGCCGCAGTCCGAGCAGCTCGAACTACGCCGCTTCGGCGGCGATCACCCAATCCGACAACGCCGCCGCCGACGCGCTGTGGCAGTCGCTGGGCACACCGCAGGAGGCGGCGCAGGCCGTGCAGGCGGTGCTGCGCGAAGGCGGCGACAACAAGACCGTCGTGCCTGCCACTCGCACGCGCTCCGAGCACTCGGCCTTCGGTCAGGCGGAGTGGTCGCTGACCGATCAGGTGCGGTTCGCCTCGCGTTTGCCATGCCTGCCCCAAGCCGAGCGCGTCACCTCGCTGATGGAACAGGTGATCGCCAGCCAGCGGTGGGGTCTCGGCGAGTTCAGCGGCGCCGAGTTCAAAGGCGGATGGGGGCCGGACGTCTCGGGCAACTATCTGGTGCGGCAGTTCGGGGTCGTGAACGTGCCTTCGGGGCAGATCGCGATCGCGATCGCGGTGCAGCCGGAGTCGGGATCGTTCAGCGACGGCATGAACGTCCTGGACAAACTCGCCACGGTCGTCTCCCAGCATCTCGACGAGCTGGCCGGGGGTCAATGCGCGGCCTCGTGAGGTCATCTGTCCAGGTCAGTGTTACGCGCCGTTCACGGGGGCGGGGCTGCCGAGATCGGACATGAGGGGCAAGATAGCGGCCATGCGCATCGGAGTTCTGACCGGAGGCGGAGACTGCCCAGGACTGAACGCGGTCATCCGCGCCGTCGTTCGCACCGCGAACGGCCGCTATGGAGACGCGATCGTCGGCTTCGAGGACGGTTGGCGGGGCCTATTGGAGGACCGGAAGATCCAGATCCGCAACGACGACCGCACCGACAGGATCCTCACCAAGGGCGGCACCATTCTCGGCACCGCCCGCACCAACCCCGACGTGCTGCGCGCCGGGCTCGGCCGGATCAAGCAGACCCTGGACGACAACGGCATCGAGGCGCTGATCCCGATCGGCGGCGAGGGCACGCTCACCGCCGCGAGCTGGTTGTCCGACGAAGGCGTTCCGGTGGTCGGCGTGCCGAAGACCATCGACAACGACATCGACTGCACCGACGTCACCTTCGGCCACGACACCGCCCTGAGCATCGCCACCGAGGCGATCGACCGGCTGCACACCACCGCCGAGTCGCACCAGCGCGTCATGCTCATCGAGGTGATGGGCCGCCACGCGGGCTGGATCGCGATCAGCGCGGGCATGGCGGCGGGCGCGCACCTGACGCTGGTGCCCGAGGTCCCGTTCGAGGTGGACGAGGTGTGCGCGATGATCAAGCGGCGTTTCCAGCGCGGCGACAAGCACTTCATCTGCGTGGTCGCCGAGGGGTCGCATCCGGCGCCGGACTCCGGATTCACCTTGCGCGAGGGCGGTATCGACGAGTTCGGCCACGAGCGTTTCACCGGCGTCGCCCAGCAGCTCGGCGTGGAGATCGAGCGGCGCATCGGCAAGGAGGTCCGCACCACCGTGCTCGGTCACGTGCAGCGCGGCGGCAGCCCGACGCCCTACGACCGGGTGCTGGCCACCCGCTTCGGCCTGCACGCCGCCGAGGCGGTGCACGCGGGCAAGTTCGGCCAGATGGTCGCGTTGCACGGCACCACCATCGATCTGGTCCCGCTCTCGGAGGCCACCAAGCAGCTCAAGCGGGTGCCGACGGAGCGCTACCGCGAGGCGGAGGCGTTCTTCGGCTAGGCGCGGCGGTGCGGTACGCGCGCGGCGAATAGGCGCGACCGGCCCCGCGTCGTCGGTACTGTGAGTCGCATGCGCAGCGGGCGACTGATCGCGTCGGCACTGTTGGTGATCGCGGCACTGGTGGCCGGGTGTTCGGAGTCGAATCCGCCCGAGCCCACCACCGGTGACTGGCACGGAGCGATCGAGGTTCCCGGACAGCCGGTGCAGGTCGGCGTGAGCTTCCACGACGACGGCACCGCCACGATCGACATCCCTTCGCAGGGCATGAGCGGCGTGCGTTTGAAGGACGTCAGCTCCGACCGCGACGGCGTGTCCTTCGCGATCCCCGACATCCCGGGCGAGCCGGTGTTCCATGGCAAGTACGAGTCGGGAACCGACCGGATCACCGGTGATTTCACCCAGTCCGGCCAGCAATTCCCCTTGGCGCTGAGCCGGGGCGAGGTCGTGGCGCCCGCCCATCCGCAGGAACCGAAGCCGCCGTTCCCGTACAAGACCGAGAACGTCACCTACAGCAGCGGCGGCATCACCATCGCGGGCACGTTGACCGAACCGCAGGGCACGGGCCCGTTCCCGGCCATCCTCATGATCACCGGAAGCGGCGCGCAGAACCGCGACGAGGAACTCATGGGCCACAAGCCGTTCCTGCTGCTGGCCGACACCTTCACTCGCGCGGGCTATGCCGTGCTGCGCACCGACGACCGCGGCGTGGGCGGCACCGGCGGCAAGCTGGACGACGCGAACTACATCGATCTGGCCGATGACGCCGCCGCGGGCGTTCGGTTCCTGCGCGCCCGCTCCGACATCGACCCGGCGCGGGTCGGGCTGTTCGGCCACAGCGAGGGCGGCTACCTCGCGCCGCTGGTCGCCGCGCGCCCCGACAGCGGCGTCGCGTTCGCCATCCTCATGGCCGGACCCGGCGCCCCCGGCGCGGATGTGCTCGTCGAACAGACCCGCTTGCTCGCCACCGCGAACGGCACACCCGCCGACCAGGTGGAGACCCGCGTCCGCGACACCGCCGAACTGGCCGCCCTGCTGAAGGCGGGTGACCTCGACGGCGCGCGACAACTGGCCGTCCGGCAGAACCAGGCCCTGCCCGCCGACCAGCGTGTGCCGGACGAGCAGGCCGCCGCGCAGATCACGCCGTATTTCGCCGCCCTGGTCGCCTACGACCCGGCGCCCGCCCTGTCCGCGCTGCGCGTTCCGGTGCTCGCCTTCTTCGGCGGCAAGGATCTCCAGGTGCCCCCGGCGCAGAGCGAGCAGCCGATGCGCGAGCACCTCGCCGCCGACCCCGACGCGACCGTGCACGTCTTCCCTGGCCTCAATCACCTGATGCAGCCCACCGAGACCGGCCGCCCCGGCGAGTACGGCGCCATCGAGACCACCATCTCTCCCGAGGTGCTCGACTACGTCACCGGCTGGCTGCGGCAGCGGGTCCCGGTGAAGTAGCGGCACGCGAGAGCCGCTGCGCTGCGACGGGAGCGTTTACCTAAACTGATGGCCATGAGCGCACCCACGGTCGACCTGATGGATTACTCGGATGTCATCGCCCGGTTCGAGCCGGTGCTCGGCATGGAGGTCCACGTCGAGCTGAACACCGCGACGAAGATGTTCTGCGGTTGCCCGACCGAGTTCGGCGCGGAGCCGAACACCCAGGTGTGCCCGGTGTGCCTCGGTCTGCCCGGTTCGCTCCCGGTGGTCAACCAGAAGGCCGTCGAGTCGGCCATCCGGATCGGCCTGGCGCTGAACTGCTCGATCACGCCGTGGGGCCGGTTCGCGCGCAAGAACTACTTCTACCCCGATCAGCCGAAGAACTACCAGATCAGCCAGTACGACGAGCCGATAGCCACGAACGGGCACCTGGACGTGGTGCTCGACGACGGCAGCGTCTTCCGCGTCGATATCGAGCGCGCGCACATGGAGGAGGACACCGGCAAGTCGGTGCACATCGGCGGCGCGACCGGCCGTATCCACGGCGCGAGCCACTCCCTGCTCGACTACAACCGGGCGGGCGTGCCGCTGATCGAGATCGTCACCAAGCCGATCACCGGCGCGGGCGAACGCGCCCCCGAAGTGGCACGGGCTTACGTGACGGCGCTGCGGGATCTGCTGAAGTCGCTCGGCGTGTCCGACGTGAAGATGGAGCAGGGCTCGCTGCGCTGCGACGCGAACGTCTCGCTGATGCCGGTCGGCGCAACGGAATTCGGCACCCGCACGGAGACCAAGAACGTCAACTCGCTGCGCAGCGTCGAGGTCGCGGTGCGCTACGAGATGCGCAGGCAGGCCGCGGTGCTCGCAGGCGGCGGCACGGTGGTGCAGGAGACCAGGCACTTCCACGAGGCCGACGGCACCACGTCACCCGGCCGCCGCAAGGAGACCGCCGAGGACTACCGCTACTTCCCGGAACCGGACCTCGAGCCCGTCGCGCCCGACGCGGAGTGGGTCGAGCAGCTGCGCGACACCATCCCCGAGTACCCCTGGCTGCGCCGCGCGCGCATCCAGTCCGACTGGGGCCTGTCCGACGAGGTGATGCGCGACCTGGTCAACGCGGGTGCGCTGGATTTGATCATCGCCACCGTCGACGCGGGCGCCCCGGCCAACGAGGCGCGCTCCTGGTGGGTCGCCTACCTCACCGAGAAGGCCAAGGAGCGCGAGGTCACGCTGGAGGAGCTGCCGATCAGCCCGGCGCAGGTCGCCGAGGTGATCAAGCTGGTCGACGCGAAGACGATCAACAACAAGGTGGCCAAGCAGGTCGTCGACCACGTGCTGGCCGGCGAGGGCGACCCGGCGCAGATCGTCGAGGCCAAGGGCCTCGGCATGGTCAGCGACGAGGGCGCCCTGCAAGCGGAGGTGGAGAAGGCGCTGGCCGCCAACCCCGACATCGCCGACAAGATCCGCTCCGGCAAGGTCCAGGCCGCGGGCAAGATCGTCGGCGACGTCATGAAGGCGACCCGCGGCCAGGCCGACGCGGCACGCGTCCGCGAACTCGTCCTCGCCGCCTGCGGCTAGGGGCGGTCGACCGCGACGGCGCTGTAGGGCGTGGCCGGAGTCGGCGGCGTGGTGTAGCGCGCGTTCGGGAGGTACAGCCGATCCCCGTACGCGGCGACGGTCGTCGGCACGTCGAAGCGCGGGTCGGTGACGCGTCGTATGACGGATCCCGTGGTTCCCGCGTGGTCGAGCGTGACCACGGCGATCGCGTTGGACCGGTTCTGCACGACCAGAAGTGTGTTGCCGCGTAGCAGCAGCCCATCACCGTTGGGCAGTGTCTCCGCGCCGAGGTCGATCTGCCGTGTCGCGCCGGTCGCCGGATCGACGCGGAACAACCGGCCGGTCACCGACTGCATGATGATCAGTCCGGCGCCATCGGGCGTGCGCACGATCCCGTTGGCGTTGATCGCTCCCGGCTCGTAGCGGATGTCGCCCGTCAGCGGACGCCGCACCACCGCGCCGGGCGGGGGCAAGGCATCCCCATCGCTGATGGGCAGGTGGTAGAGCACGGGCGTCCGCGAGTCGGTGAGCCACGCGCCCGTGGGTGTGAGCACCACGTCGTTGACGAACGTGTCCGGCGGCGTGCCGAGCGGGTAGCTCGCCAGCACCGCGCCTGTGCCGGTGTCCACGACGCGGGCGTCGCCTCCCGTGCCACCGGCGACGAACAGCCGACCGCGGTGGTCGAGTTGGAGCCCGAGCGCCGGTGTCCCCCGCCCGGGGCTCAGCATGTCGCCTCGTCCGGTCACCAGGTCGGCGCGGTAGATGGAGCCATCGGCCCGCGACCCGAGATATGCGACCGGTCGCGACCCGATGGCGATGCCCTCCGGCTGGAATCCGGCGGGTAGGTCGAACTCGGCGGCGAGGACCGGACGGTCGGCCGTCCGGTCCTCGGAAACCAGCGCGGCCGCCCCGAAGCAGGCGAGGACGGACGCGATCACCAGGACGCGCTTCATCTCATCGTTCCTCTTGTCAGTGGTCGCCCGTCCTACCCTGTCGCCGCGCTCGTGCGGTGCCGAGTGCCCGGGTCCGGACTCAGTAGCCGACGGTGAAATGTTCGTTCTCGCCTGGACTCTCGAGCTCGTCCAGGACGGCCACGGCGAGGTCTTCCGCCGAGATCCGCGACGTGGCATCGGCGCTGGTGATCAGCGTGGTGGTGCCGCGCCGATAGTTGCCGGTCCGCTGTCCGGGTTCGAGCAGCGCGGGCGGGCTGAGATATACCCAGTCGGCCGGATGCGCACGGCAGGTTTCCCATTGCGCGACACTCGCGGCGGCGATGGTGCGAATGTGTGCCGGTACGTATTCCGGACTGTCGAGCACGAGCCGCTCGGGGTCTCCCGGAACCCGGAGCGGGGCGGCGCCTCCGACCACGAGGATGCGCGTCCCAGTGGTGGCGGCCGCGTCGAGCAGGGCGGCCGTGGTCGCCGTGACGGTGTGTTCCTGCCCGGCGGCCGGACGGGTCGCCGCCACGATCGCGTCGGCGCCGTCGAACAGTTCGCGCATTCGGACGCGGTCGGTCGCGTCCCCCTCGACGGCGGTCACCGTGGGCGGTAGGACCGTCCGCCGGGCTTTCCGGAACACGGCGACGATTTCGTGGCCGCGGCGCGCGGCCTCGTCGATGACGCGCGAGCCGACCATGCCTGCGGCTCCGACGACGGTGATCTTCATTTCAGTACCTCATCGGGTGCGGGAACGCGAGTGGACGTGCGGGTGGGGGCGGGAAGCTGTCCCGCGACGATCGCGGCGAGCGCGAGCCCGAACCCGAGGAGTTGGACCGGGCCGAGCGTCTGGCCGAGCAGGACGGCGCCGAGCACCGCCGCGACCAGCGGCGAGAGCAGGACGAGAACCGCGACCGAGGTGACGGGCAAAGAACCGATGCCACGGAACCAGACGACATACGCGAGCAGGCCGCCGGCCAGACCCAGCCAGAGGTAGCCGAGGACGGCGGGCGGGTCGATCGCGGGAGGCGGACCCTCCACGAGGAACGTGATCGGCAGTAGGAACAGCCCACCCGCAGTGAGTTGCCAGCCCGCGAACGCGGTGGGACCGGCCTCGGCGGGCCGTCCCCACTTCTTCGTCAAAGTCACGCCGAGCGCCATGGAGCCCGCGGCGGCAAGGCCCGCCAGGACCCCGGCGAGGTCGAAGGCGGCCTCCGGGCCGATCACCATGAACCCGACGCCGACAAGGCCTATCGTTCCCCAGACGAGGCGCCAAGCGGAGGGCTTCTCGCCCAGGACCACCACGGCCAGGATCGCCACGACGAGCGGCTGGGCCGCCGCCAAGGTCGCGGCCACCCCGCCGGGTAGGCGTTCGGCGGCCAGGAACAGCAGCGGGAAGAGCAGCCCGATATTCAGCACGCCCAGCACCGCGGCTTTGCCCCACCAGGCTCCGCGCGGCAGTGTCCGCGTGATCGCCAACGCGATCAACCCTGCCGGCAATGCACGCAGCAGCCCGGCGAACAGGGGGTGTCCCGGTGGGAGCAGTTCGGTGGTGACGACGTAGGTGGTGCCCCATGCGGCGGGAGCGAGCGCCGTCAGAACGGTGCGCGGCAGCGTTCCCGGTGGCGCGGCTCCGCCGGAAACCGCCTGTGTTGCTGGATTTCTCACCTTCGCAGTCTCGCGCGGCGCCGATCAATGAGTCCAACACATGTTTGTCACTTGATCAATCGTGATACACGATTGATCAATGGAGCTCCAGCAGATGCGCTACGTCGTCGCGGTGGCCGAGACGAACAGCTTCACCCGGGCCGCCGAACGATGCCTGGTCGTGCAGTCCGCTCTCAGCCACCAGATCGCCCGGCTCGAGCGGGAATTGGGCGCGCGGCTGTTCGAGCGCACCAGCCGCCGCGTGCGCCTCACACCGGCGGGTGCGGCGTTCCTCCCGGCCGCTCGCCAGTGCCTGGACGCCGCCGAGCGCGCCGTCGCCGAAGTGGCCGCCGCGGTCGGAGAGGTACGCGGGCGGCTCGCCGTCGGCCTGATCCCCACCGTCGCCGCGGTCGACGTCCCTGAGGCGCTGCGCGAGTTCCGCCGCCGTCACCCGCAGGTGCGCGTCAGCCTGCGGGTGGGCGCGAGCGAGGAGCTGGTGGAGCAGGTCGAGCAAGGAGCGATCGACGTCGCCTTCCTCGGCTTGCCGACCACGGCGCGCCCCCGGGGCGTGGTCGCGCACGCACTCGCCCGTGACCGGCTGGTCGCCGTCGTCGCGCCGGACCATCCGCTCGCCGGGGAGCGCTCGACCGACCTGCGCACGCTGTCTTCCGAGGTATTCGTGGATCTCCCGGCCGGGACAGCAGGACGTCTCCAGTCCGATCAAGCCTTCGCGGCGGCAGGTCTGGACCGCGACGTCGCCTTCGAAGTGACCAGCGCGGACTACATCGCCCGACTGGTCCGCCCCGGCCTCGCCGTCGCCATGCTCCCCTCCGCCTACGTGCCGCACCTGGAGGGCGTGATCACCGTCGAGGTCACCGACGCCCCGGCCCGCGTCGAATATGTCATCTGGAGCCGCAGCCGCACCCCCGCGGCCACCGCCTTCCTCGGCGTGATCGGCGTCCCGGCGCAGAACGCGGACAACTCCTGAAAGCAACCCGCTGTCGAGTCGACAACCGCGTCGCGGTGCGCGCTGGCGAACCTCTTCTGGCGAGCCCACCGCCCCGCTGACCGGCCTGGCCATGTACCGCCGAGGGCCTGACCCGGCGCCTGCCGTTTCGAAACGGCAAGCGGCGACTACTCCAGCAAACTCGTCGGCCCGTCGCGCGCGAAACCAGGCCGTGCGTCGCGGTTTGGTCAGTCCGCGCGATGCCCGAGAACGGCCCGCAAGCCGTTGCTCCTGCTCGAACGCCTGACACCGCGCAGGAGCCATGACCAGCACCACCGCGGCTTCCACTGGGGAGGGGCTGTCCGCAACCGCTGCCGAACACCGCATCGCAGGTCGCCTGCCTCGAGCAAGTCCGGATCGGCCGGGATTCGAGCGGCTGTGGTGTGCGCGCAAAAGCCCGCAGCCGCCCACGCTGTAAAGCCGAACCCTCAGGTCGCGCACTCACCGTCAGACGCGCCCAGCGCACCTCGACCACAGGTTTCGAGCGAAGCGAGACCGAGCATCCGCCGTTCGCGGCCCGGCTCGCGTCCGAGTGGCCGCCGCGTCCGCGACGCAGTCGCTAGCGGCGGTCGCTCGGGCGCGAGCCATAAGGGGGCCGCGAACACGCCGCGACGAAGTCGCGGCCAAATGATTCAGTCCGGGCCGCCGCCTCCGGCCTGCGGCGGCGGGATGCGGACCACCCGGTCGTCGAACGGTCCGGGCTGGCCGTCGGTCTTGTTCACCGTGGTCACCCAGATGGTGCCGTCCGCGCCGACCGCCGCGCCGCCGAGTTGCCCGTACTTGTCCTGCGCCGTGAGCGTCGGCGCCGCGGTGACCGCGTGGGTGGCCGGGTCGGCGGCGGCGATGGCGAGGGCCTTCGCACGGGTCAGGGAGATCGCGACACCGTCCGTGGCGGCGGCGCACCCGGCGACGCCGGGCCGGTCCGGCCAGGTCCACGCGGTGGTGAGCGCGCCGTCGCCGCCGAGCCGCTGCAGCCGGTCCTCCGCGGCGGTGCGGTCGGTGATCCAGATGCTGTCCTTGCCGTCCCGGCACACGTCCCCGGCGGTCCCGATGCCGGAGACGGCGATCTCCGGCGCGGGCGTGCGGCCGGGCACCGGCGAGTTCACGCGCAGCAGTTTGCCGGCCAGCGAGCCCGCCGATGCGGCCGCTCCGGGGTTGCCCGCGTCGCCGGTCAGCACGAGCATCTGGTCGGGCGAGGCGAATTCGATCGCGCCGTGATTTCCGCTGGCGCCCTTGGGAATTCCGGTGAGCACGTCCTTCGGCGAGCCGCCCTGGGCGATGCGGACCACCCGGTTGTCGCTGCCGGTGGTGATGTACGCGTACATCAGGCCGTCTTCGTTGTAGGTGGGCGACAGCGCGATGTCGCTGAGGCCGCCGTCGCCGGAGCCGTCCACCTCCAGCCTGGCGATCTCGAACGGCGGCTGGTCGGGCACGACCTTCAGGATGCGTCCGGTTCTGCGCTCGGCGACCAGCGCCCCGTCGGGGAGCGTCACCAGGCCGCCGGTGGTGTCCAGGCAGGTGGCCACCACCGCCGGGTCGGGATCGATGCACGGGCCGCTCGGCCTGGTGGTCGAGGTGGGCGGCTGGCTGGGTTTCTTCGGGTCGATGTTGGCTCCGTGCAGGGTCGGTTCCGGGGTGAACGGACTGGACGCCGAATCGTCGAACCGGGCGCATCCGGCCAGCAGGACGGAGCCGAGCGCCAGGCTCGCCGCGACGCGGCCCACGACAACCAAACTCATAGACCAGACGTTACGGAAATTCCGTCGCCCGCGCCCTTCCGGGTGGGGGTGTCGCGCGCACTGACACGCCGCGCCGTACTTGCCCGCGCCGGTGCGGTGCGGCATAGGGTATTGGCCGTGACCGACAAGCCGAAAGACACGCCCGAAGCCAAGGCCGGGGACGCTACTCCCACCACGGCCGAGCAGGTGGCGGTGTCGTCCACCGGCCGGGGAGTGACCAGCCCGTACGACTCGCCGACCGAGCAGTTCGAGCGGGTCGATCCGGCCCAGCGGCCGCAACTGTCGAAGGACGTCCCGCGCACCGAGGAAGAACTGGGGCTCGATCCGGACGTTCCGGCCACCGGCGCCAGCAAGCCCCCTGCGGGTGCGACGGCGGCGCCCACCTACGACTACGCCAGCATCCCGCCCGCCCCGACCCCGCCGAGCGAGACCGCGCGCCTGCGCCGCCGCAATGGCGAGCTCCGCCGCGGCACGCTCGATCTCGGTCTGCTGCTGCTGCGCTTGGTGGTCGGCGCCACCTTCCTCTACCACGGCCTGCAGAAGCTGACCGGCTGGTTCCACGGCCCCGGCCTGGACGGCACCCGCGACATGATGGAGCGCGGCGGCTGGGACCACCCGAGCGTGTCCGCCATCCTGGTCACCGCGGGCGAGGTCGGCGGCGGCGCGCTGCTGATCCTCGGTCTGTTCACGCCGTTGGCGGCCGGTGCGGTGCTCGCGGTCATCCTCGACGCATGGGCCTGGAAGCAGGGCATGGCCCCCGGCTTCCAATACAAGGCCGGGCCGGGAGCGGTGGAATTCGAAAGCGTCCTGGCGGGCGTCTCGGCCGCGATCATCCTCACCGGCCCCGGTCGCCTGTCCTTCGACCGCAGCCGCGGCTGGGCCATCCGTCCCGCGGCGGGCTCGTTCGTGATCCTGCTGCTGGCGGTGGCAGCCGCGGCCGGCGCGTACTGGTACCTGCACGGCGGTAACCCGCTGACGGGCATCGGCCCCTTCGACTGAACCCAGACGAACCGAAGGCCCCTTCCTCCCGGCCGGGAGGAAGGGGCCTTCGTCGTTCGCTACCGTCTAGGGCACGTGCCGGACCGCGCCCTTGTCGGCCGACGTCGCCATGGCCGCGTACGCCCGCAGCGCGGTCGTCACCGGACGATCCCGGTTGACCGGCTGCCACGGCCGTTCGGAGGCCTCCATCTTCGCGCGGCGCTCGGCGAGCACGGCGTCGTCGACGAGCACCTCGAGCGTCCGGCTGGTCACGTCGATCCGGATCTGGTCGCCGTTCTCGACCAGGCCGATGACACCGCCGCTGGCCGCCTCAGGGGAGATGTGCCCGATCGACAGGCCCGAGGTGCCCCCGGAGAAGCGGCCGTCGGTGATCAGCGCGCATTCCTTGCCGAGCCCCGAGCCCTTCAGGAAGGCGGTGGGGTGCAGCATCTCCTGCATGCCGGGGCCGCCCGCGGGCCCTTCGTAACGGACCACGATGACGTCGCCCGGTTTGATCCTCTTGCCGAGGATGACCGACACGGCCTCCTCCTGCGACTCCACCACCACGGCCGGGCCCTGGAAGGAGAACAGCTCCTCATCGATGCCCGCGGTCTTGAGCACCGCGCCGTCGGGCGCGATGTTGCCGCGCAGCACGACCAGGCCGCCTTCCTTGGTGTAGGCGTGCTCCAGGTCGCGGATGCAGCCGCCTTCCGCGTCGGTGTCCAGCGACGACCAGCGGTTGTCGGTGGAGAACGGCTCGGTGGTGCGCACACCGCCCGGGGCGGCGTGGAAGAGTTCGATGGCTTCCTGAGACGCCTTGCCGGAGCGGATGTCCCAGGTGTCGAGCCACTCGTCGAAGCTGGCGCTGTGTACCGTGGTGACGTCGGTTTCCAGCAGCCCCGCCCGGCGCAGCTCGCCGAGGAGGGCGGGGATACCGCCGGCGCGGTGGACGTCCTCCATGTGATAGTCGGAGTTCGGCGCCACCTTCGACAGGGTGGGCACCCGGCGGCTTATCTCCTCGATGGTGTGCAGATCGAAGTCGATCTCTCCTTCCTGCGCGGCGGCCAGGATATGCAGCACGGTATTGGTCGAGCCGCCCATCGCGACATCCAGCGCCATCGCGTTGCGGAAAGCATTGCGGGTCGCCACATTTCGCGGCAGCACGGACGCGTCGTCCGCTCGGTACCAGCGGTTGGCGATATCCACCACCACGGTGCCAGCCCGCTCGAACAGCGCCCGGCGCGCGGCGTGCGTCGCGAGGGTGGAGCCGTTGCCTGGCAGCGCGAGACCCAGCGCCTCGGTGAGGCAGTTCATCGAATTGGCGGTGAACATGCCCGAGCAGGAACCGCAGGTCGGGCACGCGGAACGCTCGACTTCGGACAGACCCTCGTCGGACACCGCCTGATTCGCGCTCGCGGAGATCGCGGTGACCAGGTCGGTCGGCGCTTGGGCGACCCCGCCGACGACCACGGCCTTGCCCGCCTCCATCGGCCCGCCGGAGACGAACACCGTCGGAATGTTCAGCCGCATGGCCGCATTGAGCATGCCCGGGGTGATCTTGTCGCAGTTGGAGATGCACACCAGCGCGTCGGCGGTGTGCGCGTTCACCATGTACTCCACCGAGTCGGCGATGATCTCGCGCGAGGGCAGCGAGTAGAGCATGCCGCCGTGGCCCATGGCGATGCCGTCGTCGACGGCGATGGTGTGGAATTCGCGCGGCACGCCACCGGCGGCGCGCACCGCGTCGGCCACGATGTCGCCGACGTTCTTCAGGTGCACGTGGCCGGGAACGAACTGCGTGTAGGAGTTCGCGATGGCGACGATCGGCTTGCCGAAGTCGGTGTCGGTCATGCCGGTGGCGCGCCAGAGTGCGCGTGCGCCTGCGGCATTGCGGCCGATGGTCGTGGTTCGTGAACGAAGCGGTGGCATTTCGATGGTCCTCGGGTCGCGGGGGCTGACGTGCGACGGGCGCGGAGCGTGCTCGGCGGTCCACCACGTTACTCCCGGTGGGCGTGTCCACCTGCCGGGTGGTGTGGCGTCCGATCGCGGTCGGCCGGGTCGGGTGTGTCGCCGGTGCGTGGTGTCGCGGGCGACGACGGTGACGCCGGAGGTACCGGAACGTCGGGTGGGGACTGAACGGAGGATCACTGCTCCGGGGAAATCATCCCATCACTCGACCGTAACCTCCCAACGATGGCGAATGTTCCGCGCCGGCGCTCGGACCGGGCGGCCGAGGAGCTCGCCGTACCTGCGTCCCCGATGGCCGCCGGATTGCCGACTGCTAGGTCGCGCTGTCGCGTGGCGTGTCTTCGTCGGCGTTCTCGCCGGACTTCGCCAACCCGTTGGTCGCCGGGTCGCCTTTGGCGTTCGAGGGTCGGTCACTCCCGTCCGCGGGTCCGGCGGGGGACTCTTCGGTCGCGGCTTCCCCGGGCGCGGCGAACGGGTCCGGAATCCGTCCGCCGGAGAACGCCGCCAGATCGCGCAGCCGGTCGTAGCTCACCGCGGGCAATTTCACCTCGGTGCCATCGGTGAGGTCGGCCCGCACGTATCCACGCTTCGGGATGCGCACACCCTTCAGCTGCGCCCAGTCCAGGTGGCGCGAGCCGAACAGCGTCCGCAGGTCCAGCCCCGCGTCCGAGACGGTGGTCTGCGTCCGCAGCACCCACGCCAGCACCGCGACGGGGATGAGCAGCAGCCACCACAGTCCGGCGGGCCAGCCGACGAAGGGGAAGAACACGCACATCAGCAGGATGAACACGCCCAGGAAGGCCAGCCGTGGGATGCGGATCACACGGGCCTGCGAGACGCCACCCGTATCGGTTGTCGCCGCGGGCGTGTGGGACGATTCAGACGGTGGCACGGACTGATGCGGTGATGACACACCACCATCCTCGCATCCTGATGAACGGACACAAGCAACCGCACTGTCCCACATAATGGGACACACGGGGTCATCTGTTTGACTCTTCGGTTCACACCCGCTTAACGTCGTGCGCGTGAATCGAAACGAGTTGCTCGTAATCGGCCGGCGCGTCCAGCGTTGAGCCTGACACACTGAGTCGAATACGTCAGCTCGCGTTGCGACGCGCCACCCTCGATCAGCCCTGTGCTGTCGGGGGCTTTTTTATGTTCGGACTAATGTCCGGCATGGCGAAGCGCAAGACACCGCTGGCACAACATCCGGGGTCGGAACCACAACCAGTAAGGAACGAAGACGGTGAGCGCACCTACCGCACGGCCAGGGCCTTCGGCCCGTAGGCCAGCGCCTTCGGCGAATCAGCAGGCCACGCCCGCTGCCAACGCGACGTCCGCGGCCAACCGCCGCCAGCTCCCGCCCGAGCGGGTCACCGGCGCGCAGTCGGTCGTCCGTTCGCTCGAGGAGCTCGGCGTCGACACCGTATTCGGCATTCCGGGTGGCGCGATCCTCCCCGTCTACGACCCGCTTTTCGATTCGACCAAAGTGCGCCACGTGCTCGTCCGCCACGAGCAGGGTGCGGGTCACGCCGCCACCGGTTACGCCCAGGCCACCGGCAAGGTCGGTGTGTGTATGGCCACATCCGGCCCCGGCGCGACCAACCTGGTCACCCCGATCGCCGACGCGCAGATGGACTCGGTGCCGATCGTGGCCATCACCGGCCAGGTCGGCCGTGGGCTGATCGGCACCGACGCGTTCCAGGAAGCCGACATCTCCGGCATCACCATGCCGATCACCAAGCACAACTTCCTGATCACCGACGGCGTCGACATCCCGCGCATCATCGCCGAGGCGTTCTACCTCGCCGCGTCCGGCCGTCCCGGCGCGGTGCTCGTCGACATCCCGAAGGACGTGCTGCAGGCGCAGACCACCTTCACCTGGCCGCCGGAGATGCGGCTGCCCGGCTACCGCCCGGTCACCAAGCCGCACGGCAAGCAGGTGCGCGAGGCGGCGCGGATGATCATGGAAGCCAAGGCTCCCGTGCTCTACGTCGGCGGCGGCGTGATCAAGGCCGACGCGTCGGCCGAGCTGCTGCAACTGGCCGAGCTGACCGGCATCCCCGTGGTCACCACGCTGATGGCGCGCGGCGCGTTCCCCGACAGCCACCGCCTGAACATGGGCATGCCCGGCATGCACGGCACCGTGGGCGCGGTCGCCGCGCTGCAGCGGTCGGACCTGCTGATCACCCTCGGCGCGCGGTTCGACGACCGCGTCACCGGGCAGCTGGACTCCTTCGCGCCCGGCGCCAAGGTCATCCACGCCGACATCGACCCGGCCGAGATCGGCAAGAACCGCCACGCCGACGTCCCGATCGTCGGCGACTGCCGCGAGGTGATCGTCGAGCTCATCGAGACCCTGAAGGCCGACCCTTCGGCAAGCGACGCGCTGCCGCTGCACCTGACCGACTGGTGGACCTACCTCGACGGCGTGCGCGACGCCTACCCGCTGGGCTGGACCCCGCCCGCGGACGGCTCGCTGTCGCCGGAGTTCGTCATCGAGGCCCTCGGCCGCTTGGCCGGACCCGACGCGATCTACTGCGCGGGCGTCGGCCAGCACCAGATGTGGGCCGCCCAGTTCATCAAGTACGAGAAGCCGCGCACCTGGCTGAACTCCGGTGGTCTCGGCACCATGGGCTACGCCGTCCCTGCGGCCATGGGCGCCAAGATGGGCGCGCCGGACAAAGAGGTGTGGGCGGTCGACGGTGACGGCTGCTTCCAGATGACCAACCAGGAACTGGCCACCTGCGCCGTCGAGGGCGTCCCGATCAAGGTCGCGCTGATCAACAACGGCAACCTCGGCATGGTTCGGCAGTGGCAGACGCTCTTCTACCAGGAGCGCTACTCCAACACCGACCTCGGCACGCACACCCTGCGCATCCCCGACTTCGTGAAGCTCGCCGAAGCCCTCGGCTGCCACGGCATCCGGGTGGAGCGCGAGGAGGACGTGGAGGCCGCGATCCGCGAGGCGCAGTCCATCAACGACCGTCCCGTGGTGATCGACTTCATCGTCGGCAAGGACGCCCAGGTGTGGCCGATGGTCGCCGCGGGCACCAGCAACGACGAGATCATGGCCGCTCGCGGCATCCGCCCGCTGTTCGACGACGACGAGCAGGCCGCCGAGCCCGCCGTCATCCACACGGCGATGTCGCAAGATCAGAACAAGGTGAACAACGGATGAGTACCACGCATACCCTCAGCGTTCTCGTCGAGGACAAGCCGGGCGTGCTGGCACGGGTCGCGGCGCTGTTCTCCCGCCGCGGCTTCAACATCGAGTCGCTGGCGGTCGGTGGCACCGAGCTGCCGGAGATCTCGCGCATGACCATCGTCGTCACCGTCGAGGACCTGCCGCTGGAGCAGGTCACCAAGCAGCTCAACAAGCTGGTGAACGTCATCAAGATCGTGGAGCAGGACGCCGACAGCTCGGTGGCCCGCGAATTGATCCTGGTGAAGGTGCGCGCCGACGCCAGCGTGCGGACTCAGGTGATCGAGGCGGTCGGGTTGTTCCGCGCCAAGGTCATCGACGTGTCGCCGGACGCGCTCACCGTCGAGGCGACCGGAACCCGGTCCAAACTCGACGCGCTGCTGCGGATGCTCGAACCGTACGGCATCCGGGAGATCGTGCAGTCCGGTGTCGTCGCGGTGGGGCGTGGACCGAAGTCCATCACCGCCACCCGCTGAGCTGACCAGCGGCACACCGATGGGGCCGACCGCCCGGCGGCGGCCACACGCTAGTCTTTCTGCGATCGACGGTTGGCGTGCCGCCTCCCCGCTCACGCGGGAATGATCCCCTCCCGCGCCCGCGGGGGTGATCCGATCCAGAACAACGAAAATCAACACCTGCGCGAGCACGGTGTGCCCCGCCTCGCGCGGGGATGATCCCGGAAGGAACCACAGTGGCAGTCGAGATGTTCTACGACGACGATGCCGACCTGTCGATCATCCAGGGCCGCAAGGTCGCTGTCATCGGCTACGGCAGCCAGGGTCACGCGCACTCGCTGAGCCTGCGCGACTCGGGCGTCGAGGTCCGCGTCGGTCTGGCCGAGGGTTCGAAGTCGCGTCCGAAGGCCGAGGAGGCCGGCCTGACCGTCGGCACGCCGGCCGAGGTCTCGGAGTGGGCGGACGTCATCATGGTGCTCGCGCCCGACACCGCGCAGGCGTCGATCTTCACCAACGACATCGAGCCGAACCTGAAGGACGGCGACGCGCTGTTCTTCGGCCACGGCCTCAACATCCACTTCGGCCTGATCAAGCCGCCCGCCAACGTCACCATCGGCATGGTCGCGCCGAAGGGCCCCGGCCACCTGGTGCGCCGTCAGTTCGTCGACGGCAAGGGCGTTCCCGCGCTGATCGCCATCGACCAGGACCCGAAGGGCGAGGGCCAGGCGCTGGCGCTGTCCTACGCCAAGGGCATCGGCGGCACCCGCGCGGGCGTCATCAAGACCACCTTCAAGGAGGAGACCGAGACCGACCTGTTCGGTGAGCAGGCCGTGCTGTGCGGCGGCACCGAGGAACTGGTCAAGACCGGTTTCGAGGTCATGGTCGAGGCCGGTTACGCGCCGGAGATGGCCTACTTCGAGGTGCTGCACGAGCTGAAGCTGATCGTCGACCTGATGTACGAGGGCGGCATCGCGCGGATGAACTACTCGGTCTCCGACACCGCCGAGTTCGGCGGCTACCTGTCGGGCCCGCGGGTCATCGACGCCGACACCAAGAAGCGGATGCAGGACATCCTCAAGGACATCCAGGACGGCAGCTTCGTCAAGCGCCTGGTCGCCAACGTCGAGGGCGGCAACAAGGAGCTCGAGGCGCTGCGCAAGAAGAACGCCGAGCACCCGATCGAGGTCACCGGCGCCAAGCTGCGCGGCCTGATGAGCTGGGTCGATCGCCCGATCACCGAAACCGCCTGATACTCGGGCTGATTCGCGCGGGGGCCCGCTTCGGAGTTCGGAGCGGGCCACCGGCGTCTTCGCGGACTTCCTAACTACTGCCGAACGAGCCGGTGCCCCAGCCCTGGCCCCATCCGCCGGGACCGCGGCCATAGGGTGGGTTGCCGTAATGGCCTCCGCCGAACAACGGGTTGTTGTTGCAACTCCAGTTCGGGAATGGGCCGAAGTCGCACCGGTTGTCGTAATACGGGTCGTATCGAGCCGGAGTTACGCCGGGTGTACTGGGCGTGGCGGACGCGGGCATCGCCAGCGCGGTCAACGGGATCGCGGCGATTGCCCCGGCTACGGCCACGCGGGCCAAGGTGCGGCGTGCGCTGGTTGTGGAGAACAACGTAAATCCTTTCACTCTGCGGCGAGCGTCTTCGCCCGCCATCCCCGACGCGGGGTCTGCCCACGGCCCACCTCCGTGCACAGATCTTGGATCTACGGTCACTGCTTCGCGGCCGCGCTTACCGCCGGGCAGCGACTGCATTCCTACACTCTGGCGCACCCGCTTGGAAAGGTCACGGGTGTCGCCTCCCCTTCGGGGTAAATAAAACCGCGGCATTAGGGGCATCCCCTATGGAATCCGCCCCCACCTCGACAACACCGGCATCCGTGAGTGGCACAGGGCTGCGGCAAAACGCGAGTAAGCCTCTCGATGGTGTGCCACTCGCGGAACGCGCCGGGGTTGGTGGGCGTGCCTCGGGATCTCTTCGGAGACCGGTGTGGAGCGCGGCTGAAATGCCCCGTCTAGACTAGTTACCGATGAGTAAGTTCTTCGCCTCGGTGGATGAGGTGACCGGGCGCCTCGCCGAGGCCGGGTATCTGCCGTCCCTGGATATCGCCACCGCCGTGTTCCTCGCGGGTCATCTCGGCAAGCCACTGCTGATCGAGGGCCCGGCGGGCGTCGGCAAGACCGAGTTGGCGAAGGCCGTCGCCGCGGCGACCGCCTCCGACCTGGTGCGGCTGCAGTGCTACGAGGGCATCGATGAGGCGCGCGCCCTCTACGAGTGGAACCACGCCAAACAACTGCTGCGCATCACCGCCTCGGACGACGCAGGCTGGGACAGCACCTGCGACCACGTCTTCACCGAAGAGTTCCTTCTCGCGCGCCCCTTGTTGGCCGCCATCCGCAATCCGCGTTCCACCGTGCTGCTCATCGACGAACTCGACAAGGCCGACGTGGAGCTGGAGGGACTGCTGCTCGAGGTACTCGGCGACTTCCAGGTGAGCATCCCGGAACTCGGCACCGTCACCGCCGTCCGCAAGCCGTTCGCCATCGTGACCTCCAACGCCAACCGGGAGCTGTCCGAAGCGCTGAAGCGCCGCTGCCTGTATCTGCACATCGATTACCCGACGGCGGAATTGGAGCGGGCGATCGTCCGGATGAAGGTCCCGGAGCTGGACGAGGCGCTGGGTGAGCCGGTGGTGCGCGTGGTCGGGGCGCTGCGGCAGCTCTCGCTGCGAAAGGCTCCGTCGATCGCCGAAACCGTCGACTGGGCCAAGACTCTGGTCGCCCTCGGTGCGCGCAACATATCCGGCGGCGTGGTCCGCTCGACGCTCGGCGTTCTGTTGAAGTATCAATCCGACCATCGTCTGGCGATCGAGCGGCTCGGGCTCGATCTGGATGCCGAGCAAGGTGGGCGGTGAGATGAAGGTCGGGTTCGGTCGGATCGCCGCATCGGTCGCCATCGACGGCGCGGAGGTCGTCGTCGCGCTGTCGGCGCACGACCGGGTCACGTTCTCCGCCCCGGTCGATATCGCATCTCGCGCGCCCGGGACCGTCCTCAGCACAAAGTCCCCTGTCGCCGTGCGATTCCGGTATCCGACCGGTCCTCGGCATCGCAGCGGACCGGGGGGTCGACGGCTCGGGTCGATCGCGGGCTCTAGACCGCGACCGCCCGCCCGGCCGCTGCGCAATCTCGCCTCGCATGCGACCATCGATTCCTGCGGGGTTGCGAGGCACCGGGGTCAGCATGAGCATCGCTGAAGCGGGCCGCCGAGGCCCCGACTCGATGACCGATCGGCTCGTCGAGTTCGTCGGGCTGCTACGCGATCACGGTATCGACGCGGGGCCGAGTGAGACCATCGACGCGGCCGAGGCGATGGTCGCCCTGGGAATCGAGGATCGCGCTCGCCTGCGCTCCGGCATGGCGGCCTGCCTGCTACGCCGAAATGGTCAGCGTGCCGTGTTCGATCAACTCTTCGACCTCTACTTCCTGACCGCTCAGCAGCCGCAGCCCGTGGAGCCGTCGACACCCGAAACCGTCGAAGCACTGCGCGATCGTCTCGTTGCCGCACTGGCACAGGATGATTCGGGCTCGATCGCCGAACTGGCCCGCCAGGCGCTGACCGAACTCGGCGGCTACGGCGGCGCCGCGCAGTCTTCCGCGCCGGTCACCACCGCGTCGGGCGCAGGCTGGTCCTCCTACCTGACCATGAAAGCCCTTCGCCCCGAAGAACTCATCGATCGCATCGTCGCGGGCATGAACGGCTCGTCCCAGCTCGACGCCACCGTCCACACGATCGAAGCGAACCGCCGCCTCGCCGGCTTCCGTACCGCGGTCCAGACCGAGGCCCGGCTGCGCTCCGCACAACTGCGCGGCACCGAATACATCGCCCGCCGCGGCGTCGAATCCAGCACCGACCGAATCGATTTCCTCGGCGCCCGCGAACAGGACCTCGCCGAAATGCGCCGCCTGGTCCACCCGCTGGCCCGCAAACTCGCCACCCGGCTCGCCGTCCGCCGCCGCAAAGCGGTGCGCGGCCAGATCGATCTACGTCGCACCCTCCGCCGCTCCATGTCCACCGGAGGCGTCCCCATCGACCCGGTGCTGCGCGCCCGCAAACACGGCCGCCCCGACCTGGTGGTCCTCGCCGACATCTCCGGCTCGGTCACCGGCTTCGCCGAATTCACCCTCCACCTGATCCAGGCCCTGCAAGACCAGTTCAGCAAGGTCCGCAGCTTCGGCTTCGTCGACACCTGCGACGAGATCACTCACTTCTTCACCCCCGGCGAACCACCGACCCCAGGCACCGCCGCTCGAATCATCCGTTCCACCAAGGTGGCTCGCTTCGGCAGCTCCAACTACGGCGAAGCCTTCCAAGGCTTCCTCGACAACTACGCCGACGCCCTCGGCCCACGCACCTCCGTCCTCATCCTCGGCGACGGTCGCACCAACCGCACGGACCCGAACATCGCTGCCGTGCAGACGATCGCCGACCGGGCGAAGCACACCTATTGGCTGAACCCCGAGCCGTCTCGGTCGTGGTCGACGGGGGATTCCGCAGCCTATGTGTACGCGGAGTGCGTGACGATGCACGAGTGCCGGAACGTCGAACAGTTGACCGAAGTCGTAGCGCGGCTGCTGCCTGCGTGAACCGGCTCGCGGAGACAGCGCCTTATCCGGATGTGACCGACTCGGTGGCTGTCGGGCCCAACTCGTGGACTACGGCGGCCGTCGCGGTGGCGACGACGTCGTCGACCCAGTCCGGAATGGGCACCGCGCCTGCGATGTACTCGCGAACCAGCCCGTAGGGAATCGCCTTGACCGCAGCGATCGCGATCGCCATGCGGTGCTCGTCGTCGGCGCCGAACTCCGCCGCCACGGCGGCGCGCAGCGCGTCGTTCATTCGGTCGTTGACCGCGGCGATGTCCGCGCGCAACTCGGCAGGGCCCACGTCCAGCAGCTCATCGCGCCGGAACATCTTCAACGCACGAGCTTCGGTGGGATGCTCGCGGCAATACCGCGGCAGGTGCATCGCGGCGGCGAGCAGCGGGTCGGCTCCCGACAGCGCGGCGATGACTCCGGTCTGGAAGCGCCGGATCGAGCGCAGCCACAGTCGAGCGAGCAACTCTTCGCGGGAAGCGAAGCGCACGTATATCGAGCCGGTGGGGACGCCGGAGGCGGCACTGATCGCGGCGATGGTCGGTCTGGTCGTGGCCGGATCGGCGAGCAAGTCGCGCGCGGCGTCGAGGATCTGGTCATCGGTGAATCGCCGGGGTCTTGCCACGGGTGACAGCCTAGGGCAATGTTTAAGAATATGGATTCAAAAACAAGGGTCCCGCTGACGGGCGGTCTGCTCGCTTTCATCGGATCGGCACATACCGCGCTCGGTGGAGTCATCTGGGCGACCGGTCGTGAGCAGACCGAGCTCGCTTTCTGGTTCACCGCGTTCGGAGTCGCCGCCGTCGGCTTCGGTATCGCCGTGATCGAGACGGAGCGAACCCGCGGCTACGTACCAGCGCCGATCCTCTCGGCAATCGGCGTGTTGACCGCGTTCGGCCTCGTTTTCGAGCCGGTGTCCGGGTTTCTCACCGTCCTGGTACCGCTGGCCATCGGCGTCCGCGGATGGATACGGCATCGCCGCATCGCCGCGGTTCCGGCATAAGGTTCGGCCACGTCGACCCTGCGTCCCGCCGTCGCGAGACTGACCTGAGGGCCGGCCTTCGGGTCGAGCTACGAGCCGACGCCGCCGATGTCGGGGCGGCCTTGGCCGAGCACGCCGCGCTGGATCGTGCCGCCGGTGGCCGGAACTCCTCGGTCGTGCACCGCGGTCCCGCTCGGGCGCAGGAAAGTTCCTGCGGCCAGGGCCACCGCGGCGCCGACCGCCGGATACACCAGTGCGTCGGCGTGGCGATACCAGAAGGTGGCGTAACGGCTGTCGGTGGTATCGCACAGGTCGTCGGTCGCCCGGGTGCTCGTCGTCTGGTCGACACAGATCCCGACGTAAATCGGCTGTGCGGTGTCGGTGGTCGGCGCGGTCGAGGTGATCCGGGGGGTGGTCGTCGTCGGTGGGGCGGTAGTGGTCATCGGCGGTGTCGTGCGGGTCGGGGGCTTCGAGGTGGTGGTGAAGACCGTGGTGACGATCGGCCGGGGAGCGGCGGTGCCACCAGCCCCGCATCCACTGGACACGAGCGCCATGGCCACCAGGGCGGGCACCGTGTACGAGACACGGCGCGACGCCATGACCCGCTTCTGCCGACGATCGCAGCCCGACGCGCCGCTCATGAATTCCCCTCCGCTTCATCCGAAACCACTGTCGCGAACCGCCCGATGCTAGCAGCGCGCCGGCGCGCGCACGATCGATCCGTGGTTCGTGAAATGCCAATTGCCGGAATGTTTTTCCCCGCTCGGGCCCTAGGGATCGTTCCCATGGCGAAATACGCGCCGAATACGGGAGAACTCATCAACGCGGGGTGTGGGACGACGCACGAGTGCCGCTATCACGCGCGGTGACCGAGGTCATGGCGCGGCTGCCTGCGGGTGTCGCGAATACTCCGTGCGACGATTCGCATGGAAACGCACCGTCGATTGCCGTCGATACGAGCGACATTCCGATCGGCGAAAGGTCGCGGTGATCAAGCCCGGCATTCGCCCTCCCTTGCGCAGGGGCCCAGGCGGAGCACAGCAAATGTGACGAAGTGCAACCCTCGAACGTGATGCAGGTCATTGCCCGCGAAGGCGCGGCTGGGTGATGGTCGTCAATTCCTTGAATGAAACTGGCTGGAGATACCCGAATGGCCGACCACAATTTCGCCTACGACCTCACCTTGGACGAGGTGCGACGCCGCAGCGCCGTCGTCGCGGCGCTCGGTGACGACTGGGATCCGATCGCGGTGCTCGCCGAGGAAGATCTGGCCTACGACATGCTGTACTCGAATCTCGACGACGAACAGCAGCGTATCTACGACGACCTCGTCCGAGCCGGAATCCTGCCGGATCGATCGACGGGCCGTATCGCCTCCGGCGAGGCGTGACCTGACCACCCCCGCTCGCCTACGTTCCATCGCGCTCATAGGTTCCAACCACAGCGAAGCAAAGCTCCGCACGTCTGCCTAGCGCGGTCCACCCTGCTGAAGATCGCGCATCAGAACATCGAACTGTGGAGCACCGGCCCAATCGGGTCGCAGAGTGCCGACGCGGTACCACCCCCACCGGCGATAGTTGTCATACGCCCGACGATTATCCGGACACGCCAACAGTGTCGCGCGCTGCTCCGGCCGCCCCTCGAGCAGTTCATCGTGTAAGGCACGAGCGAATCCTCGCCCAGTGAACTGCTTGCGCACCATGATCTCGCCGAAAGCAAACGTGCAACACCCATTCTCGGCAGTGAATCCCGCCTGGTCACCCTCATCGAGCCGCAGCCCGTCCCACCACGCGGTCCTGTCCGTGAGCGGCCAACCCCACGCCTGGCCACAGAGTTCACCGTCGAGCCGGGCGATCACCAGCTCGAACGCACCGGCGCGGACGGGATCGGTGTAGGCGTCGAACCGATGCATGAACGCTTCGGGCGCTTCGAACTCCCGCCCGTTGCTTTGGCGATGCACAGCCGGGTGTCGGACTACACGAAGACCAACTCAGTCACCGAATACACGCCCAGCGCGGATTGCTGCTTCTTCGGCTGGCATACGCCCGCCTGCCGAGAGCACCCCCATAACTGTTTCTTTCGCGATTTCTGCAAGTTCTTCGTCCAACGCTGACTCTTCCAGCGCTTCGAAGACGACGAAAGGAGCCAGGCGGAGCAGCCGCTTCAGGAAGTCTCGCAGAATCTCTCGCTCGGTCAGCCCGCGCAAGTCCATACGCCGCCACACTCGCAGGATCGACTTGATCAAGTGTGGACTGCCGCCCAAGGCCGCGCGCCGCGCGTAGATCTGATCGAATGCCGCTTCGCCGAGAACGTGCAATGCCGCATACGGGTCCGAGTCGGTCGGCGAATACACCAAGTGTGCTCGCCACCACATCCGGCCGAACACATGGCGAGTGAGATCGGACCCGAGGACGCGATCGACCGGTGGCTTCGGGTAGCGCCAGTGAGCAACGTCGGGGAGGACAATCAATGCCAGAAACGCCCACACATCGCCTGCAGCAGCCTCCGCAGGCGCGATTCGCATTTCCTTGTGCAATGCGACCGCAATGCTGAGATCGAAAGCCACCTTCTGACGCGCATCAGGTGGTTCCGGGAAGCCGGACTCCTTGGCCAGGTCTATGACGATGTCGCGGAGGAAGCGCAACTTCTCTTGGTCCACCCTTGTGCCACCGGTCGCCACGAATACCGCTGATTCGTCCGCAATCGCCCAGCGGTCGTGCAGTTCCAGTGGGGTGAATTCTTTGTACTCCGCCGCAAGTAGCTTCGCGCGGTGGCGCAGCAGCCGAGGGTACAGAAGTGTCATGCGACCCCCTCGAAAATCTTCACGGCCGCCTGCAACTCGGATGCGAACAAGTTCGGGGACTCCTGTGCTGCAAGCCGAATGTCGGTGATCGATCGGCTCGGGAAAAGTCGGCCGAACAGCTCTTGAAGCGTGGCGCCCAGCGTTTCATCAACGTAGTGCGCCTCGTCATCGAACTCGGCGAGGCGTAGGGCATGGTCCACCATTGTGCGAGCAACGTCGGCATAGAGTGCGGACAGGGCGATCTTGTCTTCAAGACGCGGGCTGGCTGCGCGTTGAAGGGCTTCTGTGATGACGGTCTTCTTCTCGTTGACCAGCAAAAGAAGCGAGCCCATCGTTGCTGCGTCGAGATTCGTACCGATCTCCAAGTGCCACGCGGCGTCACCGGGGTAGTCGGTCTTATCGAAATCGACTATGGCGATCGGGAATTGAGGAGCGTCGCCTTGGAGGCGAATCTGGCTACGATCGCTCCACAGAACCGAACCGCCGCGGCGAGGCGCTACTGGACGGTCACCGCCATGTCGGCGCCGGGCAAGGACCAAGGCGGTGTCCAACAGCACGACACCGCCCAGGTCGGCCCCTGGAAGCTCGGCTTGTAAGACGACTTCGCCATTTTCGGGAACCAACGCGCGCATGACCGTTCCCCTGAGCTTCGATCCGGTCGATGTCCAGATGGCGGCCAGCGCGAGTTCGGTGCCGGGGGCCAACGTCGATTCGGCAAGGGCCCGAGGCAGGTCTACCTTGACAGTGCGGCGAAGGCGAAGCGTCGTTTGATAGTCCCAGTGCGGGTAGGACTCCGGCAGCGGCAGTTCGTCACCATCGACTGACAACAACCACTGGCCTGCCTGGATGGCGGCAGGCGAAGGCTTTTTGTAGGGAAGAACGCGATGGACCATCAGCCAACCGCCTCGGTGTAGAGCATGATGTCGGTCATGGTGTCGGCGGCAGGCTTCACCACGGCCTTCCAGATCTGGCCGTCGCCTCCTTCGATGACGTACGACGGCACTTGATGCAGTTCCCCGTGTGGATCCTCCCAACCGACGAGTCCAGGCATTTCCGCACCGGCAGGAGGATCCATTTCGAGACCGCCATCGCTGTTCAGTGCAACTGCCAGATCGACGGTGACTCGTTGCGGAATGCCGACCGGCAAGCGGAAGCGCTGCACCACCACGGCATGTCCCCACAGTTCCTCCGGCTCGGGATCACCGACATATTCGACTTTCGGGCGTCGCCGACGTTGCTTGACCAGCTTGGCGGGCTCGGCGAATGCGTCCATGTCGAAAGGGTCCGAGTCGCCCGCGTCTCCGGTCAATCCGGCAGGCTCGCGTCCCTCAACGCTTGGTGTATGCGTGACTTCCACCGCATCGGTCTCAGCGACCTCTTGCCGACGGCCACTCGGGCGACGAGCAGGTGTCGATCGAGCGGGCGGTGCCGTGTCACCGGGCTTGCCGTAGTCGGTGGCCGCACCGATACCCCACGCGCCACCCACGAGAGGCGAAAGGCGTTCGCTCGCAGCCCCCAGCGATACTCGGGCGACCTCGACCCCGCTGCTGCCACGCGGTCCGAGCACCGCTTCGATGGCTTCCTTCATACGCACGAACGTGGTCCTGACGAACGTGTGATCAGGATGGTCCAGCGACTGATAGTTCCAGTTGTCGTGGGTCGGCGGCTCCGCCGCCGCATACGCTTCGTCCATCTCAGGATCGGCACGGAAAACGCCCGCGTATGCGGAGTACTCGCTCGCAGGCTTCGGTCCAGGCCAATATGTGACCACTAGTTCGGCAGGTCGCATCAGGCAGACGTGATGCACCATGCCGTTCTCGAAGCCTGCCATCCTTTCTGCGTCGGTTGGCTCGAACCGCTGCGCCATAGACTGGTATAGGGCAAACCGCCCAAGTAACTTCTTCGGCCTGCGGCAGTGCAGCTCTTGCGCCTCAGCGCCGATCATTTTCCGATAGGCGGAGGCGAACAAGCGCAGGGACTTCATCGATGTCGGTTCCGGCACCTTGTATTCGATACCGTCACAGGTCACCGAGAACCGCATCGGAACAATGCCGTTTCGGTCGGGCATCATCTTCGGCCACAACTGACACGTGATCGTCTCCGCGAGATACGTGGCTACGTCTGCCGGTTCTGCGTCATCAAGATCGGGATCGATAATGACAATCGTCGTTCCGGTCTCGGTGTCTCCGAATGGTCGCAACCCGAGCTTTCGGGCCATCGCGTCGGCGTCGGCACCGACGAGCGGCTCGATCACTTCCCCCGAAGTGTCTCCCCACCAGTGCCTGCCGGTGTAACGACGTTCACGGTCGAACTCCTTCGCGTCATAACTCTTCCACAGTGCCGCCCCCATCAGTCGAGTCTCGTAACGCCCCTCGTACCGGCAACGGGTGTGCACGAGGATCGTGCCCGATTTCGACACGAGATACAGGATGCCCTTGCCGAAGCCGTAGGTGCCGCCGCCCAATGCCTGGTCACGTGGTTCACCGATATTGCGAAGGAAGGCAACGAAGTCGGGCCGCTTTTGGGTGACCGCGTCGGCGCGGGTCGGCCCACCGAGGCCTCGGGTTCCGCGATCCGAGATCGACAACACCCGAATGGTGTGTTGCTGCAGAGAGTCCCGGAGCGGAAGTACCTGCTTGGCCGGAGCACGACGCAACAGGTTATCTCTCCAGGCCGGTGCATCGGCGGCACTGACAGTCTTCAGATCGATCCGATAATCCACCGAAGCGCCATCACTGACACGAGCATCCCAGCTGTTCTGCGCCGATTCGCGAATCAGAATAGTCAGATGGTCGAGCTCGGGTTTGCCGAGCTGATTCCTGATTCCTTCTGCGGCACTCGCGCCTTCCGGCGGAAATGGTTGGGAAACCCAAGCAGGCGGCGTCACACATGCTCCTCGATCATCAAGCGGATATGTCGTTCCACTTGGCTTTCCTCCATCGGGCCGGGCATGTCTCCCGAAAGGTCGATCGTGTAATCGACGTCGCGCACGTTCGAAGAGATCGCTGCCGCCGCGAGGTCGATGGCGGTCAGCCTCGGGAACCCGACATCGACGTTGTACCAGCGCTGTTCGCTCACGTGGTAGCGGGCATGACGGTAGTGGTCGTCATCGGCTTTCCGGTAGCCGATCGATGCCAGCTGGTTCAGAACGGCCGTCTCGTCGTCGGCGAGCTCCAAGACGCGATCGATCAGATCCAGGAAGCCGAGTCCGTCACGCACGGCCGGTTCCAGCCGAAGCCAGACCAACCCCAAGACACCGTTGGCAGGAGGCTCCAACTGGTCGAGGCCGTGGATTCGAATCTGTCGACCGTCGGCACTTGTCGAAGTCTTCACCTCGAGAGCGCCGGCGTCGGTCGCGAAATCGTGACGATATCCTGATGGCCCTCGCCATAGGAGGTGAGCGCTGCTGTGATGTTCGAGCAGACGCGCCAGCACGATCAGTTCGCCGAACAGACCCGCCAGCTTCTCCGGGCCCAGCGGCGGACCGGGGTTCTGGAACAGCGCCTTCCAACGATCAAGTACTCGGTTGAGCACCTTCAGCGGATTCTCGGGCGCCGCCTCGGTGGCGATCAGTACATCGGCGCACAGCGTAGTGAAGATGTCGTTCAAATCTGGCCGCAGACAGGCGAGATCAGCGTAGTCATGTCTGGTCCTGCCATCGTCGAGGGTCCGCTTGTGCAACATCAGAACCGGTCCGTTGAGCCCTCTGCGCACGTTCTGATGCGCTCCCACCGGAACGAGAAGGTGACGGTTTCCCGCGCTATCGAATGCGGCTGCCAGCGAGCCGTTTTGCGTCGGTACAGGTAGCTCGGAGACGGCAACGACCGACATCAATGGTGGGCGACGTGCGAGGCGGCGCCAGTGATCGTCCAGAACGTCTCTGATGGCTGACGACATCAAATGTCCTCGGCTTCGAGGGCGCTGAAGTCCTCCTCTTCGATTTCGACACCGGACAGGTCCGCCGAGATGTAGTTGGCCTCCCACGCAACAGTGCTGTCGTCGGCGGTCGGAGTGGGGAACACCAGACCGACGCCGATGACGTGCTCAGGAGCGTTGAGCGGTTGCCGCTCCTTTTTAGATGGTTTGGGTTTGGGCTCGGGCTCCGAAACCTTGTCGATCGGATATAGAACCAACAACCCGGTGTCGGGCTGCTGGATCTGGCGTGCTTTCTTGATTTCTTCTTCGGTTGTACCGGTGGTGATTCCCTTGAGATCCAAGCCTGCGTCGCGACGGCTCATCAGTGTTTTGATGTCGGAATAATCTATTCCAGATGCGAATTGGGACCGGACGATCCTCCCGACGCCGATGCCCGGTGCAAAGTCGAACCGCTCCAGACGGTTGTCGGTTGGTTTCCCGACCACTGCGAGGTTCCAGCGCCGTAATGTTCCTGCGTTTCGGATGCGCTTCTCGATGTATCCAGACATCAGCTTTGCATCGCACTCTTGCGACCGCTCATGGAACTGATAGTTCCGCAGGAACGTCAATACGATGTCACTCGACACATCTCGAATGAGATAGCGGCCCTCCGTTGTACTTCCCTCGACATCTCCGACCTGCACTGCGTCGCTCACCAGCTTGGATGCCGCTGATTGGTTCCGAAGCAGCCAATCGGATTCCAGACGGAAGTACCGGGTTTGAACACGCTGACCACCGTAGGACGATGCCGCTGATACCGCGTCCTTCATCTTCGCGGCTGCGGTAACGCGTAGTGCGGGATGCGTCCGGAGGCGGACCGCGAAGTTCATCGGGGTCTTTCCCTCGGTCATGTAGATATCGATGTCGCGGCGCATCTCGGTCTCAACCGTTGCGAGGTGGCGGAACCAGTCCTCGAGCTCCTTGGTCATCCAGATACGGGGCAGGTCTGCATAGCCCTTGCGGTAGCCGAACCAGCGGCCCATCTGCAGCAACGTGTCATATGTCGAGACCGAGCGCACGAAGTAACTGACAGACAAGCCCTCGAGCGTGAGACCGCGTGACAATGTGTTGCCGCCCACTGCGATCGCGACCACAGGCCCGTTCTCATAGTCGAGGCGGTCGGTGCTCTCCGAGTTGTCCATCACGATGCGGCAGTCACGGAGTACGCCTGGCAATTCTGCCGCCAGCTCATCGAACGAGACGGACTTTTCTTTGAACTCGACCGCAGGAACACGAGACGTTTCTTCATTCCATAGCGTGCGCAACTCATTTATAATTTTCGCGTCGTTCAGGTTGCGTCCGATTTTCGCTCGCAATGAAAGCAACGGGTCTCGGAAGCTGTTGTGCACTGCGGTGCGAACGCTGGTGTGAATCAGCATCGTGCAATGTGGATTCCCGCCGCCACGTACTCGACGGGCGGCTGTTGTCAACCAGAAGTAGAGCACTGCGCGGCGCAGGGTGTCAGTGATGGTCGGGAAAAAGCCTTCGGCCTCGGCCCTGGTCTTCGGTCGGACGAGCTCGATATCGTCGTCGGGAACGGTGCGGATCATGTCGTAACCGTCGTCGACCTCATTAGGGTCTTCGCCGTCCAACGCGTACCTGCCGAACAACACCTCCGTTCCGAAATGACCCTGTGGTTGGGGGAGGTTCACGATGAAGTGTTCGGGATACAAATCCTCGGCGGCAGGGTTGATCAACAAGTTGGCGAACGGTGAGGCTGTGTACCCCACATAGGCGGACTTCGGCAACGTGTTGAGGATCTGACGAATGAGCGGGTTGATCGATTTTGTTGCGACGGTCGCCTGATCGGCTTCGTCATCGATGATCAGCGCCGGACAATCCGCCAAGTACTCCGAAGCGTCGCCGAGCCATTTCACCAGCTTGCGCAGCACGGTGGCGTTCTTCTTGACGACACAAAGTACGTGCGTCTTGTTCGACTTGCCGAAGAAACTGGCGGGGTTCGCGGTCGGTCGGAAATCATGATCCAGGTCGGTGATCTGAGACCACAGCGTGGGGTTCGGCTCCACGAGTTGCTGGACCAAGCGAGCTTGGGTCTGTCTGCGGAGGCCGTTGTGAATCCCGGCGAGCACGATGAACAGCTTGTAGCCGCGATCGGCCGCCTTGGCCATCACCGCGGTGAAGTTCGTGGTCTTGCCGGACTGCACGTAGCCGACGACCAAGCCGCGCGTCGAGAAGGAACTCTGTCGCGGATGTTGTAAGAGCGAGACGACTCGAGTAGAGGCACCATCCAGACTGTCGATGGATGTCTTCGGCCAGCCGTCCCTGGCCAGCCCATCGGTGATCGACGGCCACAGCTTGTCATCGGGATGCGGCCCGGCGTACCAGGTTTCGTAGTTGTCGATCACAACAGAAGGTGGTTCTCGCATCTCCTTGATGCGCACGACTTCCTGCTCGTGACGGTCCACGATCCGTTTGATGACTTCGTCGGGCGTGGAAAACAAACGAAGCTTCTTGATCGCTTCCGCCGGCGTGTAGGTATCGAGCAGCAATCTGAACACATCGAACAGCTCGTCTTGCTCGTCAATCACATCGCTCACCGGCACCTCCCACTGCGTGCTACCGCTACATCGACGATGGGAGGTTTGGCTCCCCCGCGTTGCGGGTAACTGTATCGGCTCGATCCGATGATCTTCGGGTAAGTGGACGAAGTGTTACACCGCTGATGTGAGGTATCGTTCGCCGACGCGGGTTCGCTACAGGGGGCGGCAGACCGGCCGGGCCCACGCAGAGAGTGCGAGACAATGCGCTGTAGGTGCGAGAAGGGGTCAGACGAAAAGCTGTCCAATTCTTGCGAAGTGGTCCAGCGGGGCAGAGTCCCGGGTGTCGATCCATGGACGATCGACTACCTTCCGTGCATCCTCGTGACTCACCTGCTGCCCTAGGGCCGCCGACAAGACGTGTAGAGCGAGCACGGGTGGAATCGCATTGCCGATCTGCTGGGCGATGTCGTTGCCCGACCAGGGGTAGTCCAGCGGGAACGTCTGCAGGCGACCCGCCTCGGCCAGGCTGAACCGTGGGCTCTCGATACCGGTGTCGTCGACGATCTTGTTCCGGGAGACCTTGCCGGTGATCGTGGCCGAGGGCTCGCGAGAGTGGCGACGACCTCGCAACTTGGGGTTGCCACCGGTTCCGTAGTTCGAGACCACGCAGAAGTTGTATCCGCGATTCAGCGCAGTGTCCATCGTCTCCCAGGGGAGCAGGTCGGACTCACCCGCTGTGCGTTCTACACCTTTGCGGTAAGGCCGGTGGGTGGCTTGCGGGAGTTTGCGCTCGCCTTCGAGGCTGGCGATCAGAATGGCTCTCCGGCGAGTCTGCGGAACGCCGAACTGTTCGGTGCGCAGTACATCGCAGGCAACGTGATACCCGATCTTCCTCAAGACGGTGCCCATCGCCTGCCAGATGGGCAGTACTGCCGGAACTTGTTCCAGCACAATCACTTTGTAGGGATCGCCGCGGTTGTGCGCAGATAGTGCCCATCGTAAGGGTTCGAGGACCAGGCCGGTTCGCTCATCCTTCAATGTCTCCAAGTCTGCGGACACGTCCTCTCCGTCACCCATCCGGACGACGTAACTCAGGACTTCGTCAAGTGCCTTGCGCCCAGCTCCGGCACCGGCGACGGTGAACGTTTGGCAGGGCGGCCCGCCGGCCAGTATCCAGGCGCTCGGTGCTGTCGCAGGTCCGAAGTCCCGTACATCGTGCGGGCGGTCGTTCAAGCCGGCGGCAGACCTTGTCGCGCACGCGTTCCGGTCCCATTCGAACCCATAAACGCTCAGCCCCAACCATCGCGCCGCCACATCGAGTCCTCCAGGTCCGGCGAACAAGTCGATCATGTCGACCTGGTGGGGTCGGGGTTGCTCGTGTGGATCGGAGGGCATGACTCGCGATCTTAGCGGCGCAACGCCGAGTCGCTACAGCGCGTTCAACAGTCGGTCAGCGCTGCTCGGAGGGCATGGCCAACCGCGCACGCGGCGGGTGGCGGGGTCGCATTTCCGACCTGGCGATACCGCGCCGTTTTGCGGCCTTCGATACGCCAATACGCAGGGAACCCCTGCAATATGGCGACCTGTTCGACCGTGAGTTTCACCATGTGGTCTGGACCGAGGGCTGGGCTCCACACGAAGTCGGCGGCCGGTAGCTCGTCGCTGATCGACCGAGCGTTGACGCCGATTCTCGCCCAAGCGTTAACCGAACCCTGCGGTCCGAGGTCCCCACCGCCGCGGTCCCACGAGCCACCGACGATAGTGGGTGCGATCACGTTCGCCTGCATCGCCCACTCGTCGGCCTGAGGCCAGCCGCGCGCACCCATAGAGGGCCGCAACACAGTGCCGACTGTCAAGGCCAAGCTCGGCGGCGGAGCCGTCAGATTTCGTTCGAACTGTACGATGTGTCCATCGCGCAAGGCGATCAGTATGCCCAGCAGCCGATGCTGCGGTACTCCGAAGTCGCGAGCGTCGATCACCAGCCACTGATACTCGTAACCGGCAGTATTCAGGTATTTTTCGACGCAGGACCGGCTCTCACGGTATTCCGGTCGAGTAACCATGTCGGGCACGTTCTCGATCAGCAGGGCACGTGGTCGCAGTTCTGAAGTCAACCGGCCTGTCGTCTCCAGCAGCTCCAATTCCCAGCCGCTGCCGCGCTGTCTCGATGCCGTTGCCGCAGATCTCACTCTCGGAAGGCCGGCAGCCAGGAGGTCGATATCGGTCGATCGCGGCAACTCCAACCGCGGCTCGAACTTCAGCAAGTCGGTGTTCAGCACATTCCAGTGCGGCCGGTTCGTCCGCAGTGTCGCGCAGGCGACATCGCGATTGTCGAGAACCAGGAGGGGATCGAATCCCGCCTGCTCGAGACCGAGAGCGAGCCCGCCGGCGCCCGCGCAGAACTCCACCGAGCGCATTCGCCGCCCTAGGGGAACCACCCGGACGTCGGTTCGCTCTGCCTTGCGCAATGCCTACCTCCCCACCTGGTAGCTGTCCCGTTCAGGATAAGGCGCAGTTCAGACCATACGTGCTGTTAGTTGGGAAGTAGACATGCGCAAGACCGGCTCCCTGGTGATCTAGGTGTCGGAGCCAACTGGATCACTTCAGCGTGCGGTCGTTGGGTGTTAGGACAGGTACAGGTCAGCGTTGGACTTCGCCAACCTCAACCGCTCGCCGCTCTCGGCGCGACAGTTCGCACGCGTCTGCGACATAGAATGCTTCGAGCGCCTCAGTCGGAGGACAGGGATTCTCGAGCCGCCCCGTCGCGACCTCGATGAACGCCGCCAGTTCCTCCGCATACGCCGGACGGAAGCGTTCCATGAACCCGGAATAGGGAGGATAGGGGGAGGGACTTCGGTCGGGTTCGACGGAAGTCAGCGGCGCGCGGTCGTCCAAACCGACGATGGCGTTTCCCTTGGAGCCCAACGCTTCCAGTCGTACGTCGTACCCCGCCCCGTTGTACCGGGTCAGTGACACAGTCGCCAGCGCCCCGTCATCCAGGCGCAGCAGTACTGCGCCCGTATCGACATCGTCGGCTTCGGCGAAGAACGCCTCGCCCCGGTTCGCCCCGAGCGCATATACCTCGACGATCTCACGCCCCGTCACCCAACGAATGATGTCGAAATCATGCACCCCGCAGTCGCGGAACAACCCGCCGGAGCGGGCGATGTATTCGGCGGGTGGTGGAGCCGGATCGAGGGTCGTCGCGCGCAACGTGTGCAGCCAGCCGAGCCGTCCGGAGCGGATCGCTTCGCGCGCCGCTCGGTAGCCGGCGTCGAAGCGGCGTTGGAAGCCGATCTGGACGGGGACCGGGGAGTTGCGGAGGTGGTCGACGACGGCCAGCGTGCCGGTGATGTCGGCGGCCACGGGCTTTTCGCAGAAGACGGGAATGCCCGCGTCGACAGCGCGGAGGATGAGTCCGGGATGGGAGTCGGTGGTGGTGGTGATGATCAGGCCGTCGAGGTCGGCGGCGAAGAGGGTGTCGAGGTCGGGGGCGAATTCGACGCCGAGGACGGCGGCGGTGGTGCGGGCGCGGTCGGCGTCGGCATCGGCGACCAGCACGGTGGCGACGTTCGGGAGTTTCTTCAAAGTCTCGGCGTGGGAGGTTCCGATGCGGCCGGTTCCGGCGAGGCCCAGCGTGACGGCTCGGTGGGATGACATCGGCTCTCCTTATATATGGAACGGTGGCGGGGCGCGGGGCCCGTGGTTCAGCGGGGAGCGGTCGTGGTGGAGCGGACGACGAGCGAAGGTTCCACCCGGCGGCGGGCCGGGGTGGTGCGGCCGTCGCGAAGGCGTTCGGCGAGCGCCTCGATCGCGAGGCGGCCCATCTGGGTGCGGGGCTGGTCGATGGTGGTCAGCGCGACGTGGCGCAGCGCGGCCAGCGAGGTGTTGTCGTAGCCGACCACCGAGACGTCCTCTGGCACCCGCAGCCCCGCTTCCTCCAGCGCGGACATCGCCCCCACGGCGTTGAAGTCGTTGCCGCAGACCAGCGCGGTGGGGAAGTTGTCGCGGGAGAACAGGTTCAGCAGTTTGCGCACCGCGGCCGTGCCCGCGGAGTCGGTGTGCTCGCTCGCCACGACCATCGGTTCGAGGCCGTGGCGCCGCATGGCGGCGCGGTAGCCCTTGCGGCGGGGCGCGGAGGTGAAGGCTGCGCCGCCGTCCAGGTGCACGATGCGTCGATGCCCGAGGGAGACCAGATGATCGACGGCCAATCCGGTGCCGACCTCGCCGTCGTCGTTGACCGTGTCGATTTCGGCGACGGTGGAGGTGCGCGAGACCAGCACCAGCGGAGCCTGCTGCGCCGCTGCGCGAATGGCGGCGGCGGGCAGGATCGGTGACAGCAGGATGATGCCTCCCGGCCGGAAGGACAGCAGGCTTTCCAGCGCCGTGCGTTCGCGGGCGACGGTGCGCCTGCCGGTGTTGAGGATCAGTTCGAGGCCGCAGGCCTTGGCGGCGGCGTCCATGCTTTCGACGATGTCGGCGAAGAAGGCGTTGCGCAGGTCGGAGACCATGACGCCGACGATGTTGGAGGTCCGGCTGGCCAGCGAGCGCGCCATGATGTGCGGTCGGTAGCCGAGGTCTTCGGCCGCGTCGAGCACGGCTCGGCGGCGGTGCTCGCTGACCTTCGGAGAGTCGCGCATGACCAAGGAGACGAGGGCGCGGGAGACGCCGGCGCGGGCGGCGACGTCTTCCATGGTCGGTCGTGCCATGTCGCCTCCGTTCCGTCTTCGCAGGCATTTTCGGCTCGCACGATACAAGCTGCCCACGTGCTGATCAATAGAGCGCTCCAATCGGGGTTCAGGGTTGGCGTTTCGCGGCGCGGAAGCCCCATATTGCCTGGTGAGCGGGTTTCAGACGCTGCGCTGACGACGCTTGACACCCTATGACCTGCGTTACATAGTTGGAGCGCTCCAACAGAACGGACACCTCGACAGTCGAAGGTCGGAGAAGCACCGATGACCGAACCCCTGCACCCGCTGCGCGTCGCGGCCGCGCCGATCTCCTGGGGAGTCTGTGAGGTTCCCGGCTGGGGCCGTGTGCTCGACGCGCCCACCGTCTTGGCGGAGATGGCCGCACTCGGCCTGACCGCAACGGAACTCGGTCCTCCCGGCTATCTGCCGCGCGATCCGGGGGCGTCGCGCCGGTTGCTGGAAACCTTCGGGCTCAGGGCGGTCGGCGGGTTCCTCGCCGTCGTGCTGCACCGCGATCGGCACGGCGCCGTCGCACGCGCCGAGAACGTCGCCGCCCAGTTGGCCGCCGCGGGCGCGGAAGTTCTCGTGCTCGCCGCCGCGACGGGGTTGAGCGGGTACGACGCGCGCCCGCGACTCGACGGCTCCGAATGGCGCGCCTTGGTCGACACGGCCGCGGCGGTCCGCCGCGCGGCCGCCGCACACGGCTTGCGCACGGTGCTGCACCCGCATGTCGGCACCCATGTGGAGAGCGAGGCCGAGGTCGAGCGGTTCCTCGCCGATTCCGATCTCGACCTCTGCCTCGACACCGGGCACCTGCTCATCGGCGGCGCCGAGCCGGTCCGGCTCGCGCGACGGTACGCCGAGCGGATCGGGCACATCCATCTCAAAGACGTGCGCGGCGCGCTGGCCGATCAGGTGCGCGCCGGAGAACTGGACTACAGCGCGGCCGTGCGCCGCGGACTGTATGTGCCGCTTGGCGCCGGCGATGTCGATATCGCGGCACTTGTGCACACCGCGCAGACCGCAGGTTATGGGGGTTGGTACGTGCTGGAGCAGGACGCCGCGCTGCGGCCGGGCGAGTCGGCGCGGCAAGCGAGCGACGATGCCCAGCGCAGCCTGGGCCACCTCGCGGCCATCGCGCCGGCCACGGCGGGAATCTAGTGGAAGCGGCGACAACGATGACAACACCGCGCGACGTGACCGCGAGACGGCGGCGTTCGAGCCGATTGCTGCCGTGGATCGCCACGGCCGCCTTCCTGGCCGCGTGCAGCGGTCCCGGCGCCGACGCGCCCGCGCCCGCACAGACGCCGATCGCGGCCGGGACGGTGGAATCCGTCGCGGTGGTCACCCACGGCAGCCCCGGCGACGCGTTCTGGAACGTCGTCGAGAACGGCGCGCACAACGCGGGCAAGGATCTCGGCATCCGGGTGCAGTACAACGCCTCCGGCGATCCCGCGCAGCAGGCGAAGCTGATCGACAACGCGGTGGCGCAGGGCGTCGACGGGCTCGTCGTCTCGATGGCCAACCCGGAGGCGCTGCGGCCGTCGGTGGAAAAGGCCGTCGCAGCGGGCATTCCGGTGGTGACCATCAATTCCGGCGAGTCCGAGAGCGCGAAGTTCGGCGCGTTCGCCCATGTGGGACAGAGCGAATCGCTGGCAGGAGAGGCCGCGGGCAGGCGCCTCGCCGAGGCGCGACGCACCAAGATGCTGTGCGTCATCCACGAGGCGGGCAATATCGGCGCGAATCAACGCTGCGCGGGCGCGACCAAGGCGTTCGGCAACGCGACCACGTTGCAGGTGGACATCAACAATCCCACCGACGCGCAATCGAGGATCAAAGGCGCGCTGGAGGCCGATCGATCCATCGACGCGGTCCTGACGTTGAACTCGCAGGTCGCCGCGCGAGCGGTGGACGCGGTGCGGGAGGCCGGGTCGGCCGCGACTGTCGCCACCTTCGACCTGAATTCCGATGTGGTGGAGGCCCTCCGGGAGGGAAAGCTGCTGTTCGCGGTCGATCAGCAGCAGTACCAGCAAGGCTATCTGCCGATCGTGCTGCTGAAGCTCTATCGGACGAACCTGAACACCGTCGGAGGCGGCGCGCCGGTGCAGACCGGTCCCGGCTTCGTCGACAAGAGCAATGTGGATGCCGTCGCCGCGCTCGTCGCGCAGGGCACGCGCTGAGGGGGATGACATGATCGCTGCCACGACGACGACCGACCCGGTGCGAGATGCGGGCCGCGCACCGCTGCAACGCTTGGCGATGCGTCCGGAGATCGGCGCGGCGCTGGGCGCGCTACTGGTGTTCGTGTTCTTTTCCGTGGTCACCGACCGTTTCCTGAGCCCGCTCGGTGTCGCGACCTGGTTGGACGACGCCTCCACGCTGGGCATCATGGCGGTGGCCGTGGCGCTGCTGATGATCGGCGGCGAGTTCGACCTGTCGGCGGGCGTGATGACCGCGTCCACGGCGCTGGTCACCGCGCTGCTGGCGGTGCACGCCGGCTGGAACGTGTGGTTCGCGCTGCTCGCTTCGCTGGTGTTCGCGCTGGTCGTCGGCGCGTTCAACGGCTGGGTGGTGATGCGGACCGGGCTGCCCAGCTTCATCGTCACACTGGGCAGCTTCCTCGCCCTCCAGGGCCTGAACCTCGGTGTGACGCGACTGGTCACCGACACGGTGCAGGTGTCGGGCGTGCGGGGCGCGGACGGCTACCAGTCGGCGGGCTGGGTATTCGCCTCGACGCTCGACATCGGGGACGCGCACCTGCAGGCGTCGGTGGTCTGGTGGGTCGTGCTCACCGCGATCGCGGCGATTGTTCTGGTCCGCACCAGGTTCGGCAACTGGATCTTCGCCGTCGGCGGCGCGCTGCCCAGCGCCCGCGCGGTGGGGGTGCCCGTGGATCGCACCAAGATCCTGCTGTTCATGGGCACCGCGTTCGCCGCGTGGGTGGTCGGCTCCTGCAACATCCTGCGTTTCGCCGGCGTGCAGGCCAACCAGGGCGTCGGGCTGGAACTGCACTACATCATCGCCGCCGTGGTGGGCGGGTGCCTGCTCACCGGTGGCTTCGGCTCGGCGGTCGGGGCCGCCATCGGCGCGCTGATCTTCGGCATGGCGCGCCAAGGCATCGTCTTCGCCCGCTGGGACAGCGACTGGTTCATGCTGTTCCTCGGCGTGCTGCTGCTGGCGGCGGTGCTGGTCAACAACCGATTCCAGAAACGAGCCGAAAGGGTGCGCCGATGACTGCCCTCATCGAGGCCGTCGGCCTCGGCAAGAGCTACGGCGGCGTCGTCGCCCTACGCGAGGTGTCGACGGTGGTGAACGCGGGCGAGGTGACCTGTGTGCTCGGCGACAACGGCGCGGGCAAATCCACGCTGATCAAGATCCTCGCCGGGGTGCATCAGCACGACCGGGGCGAACTGCGCGTCGAGGGCGAAGCGGTGCGGTTCGCCTCGCCGCGGGCGGCGTTGGATCGCGGCATCGCGACGGTGTACCAGGATCTCGCGGTGGTGCCGCTGATGAGTGTGTGGCGCAACTTCGTGCTCGGCTCCGAGCCGACGTTCGGATTCGGCCCGTTCCGGCTGCTGGACCGCAAGAAGGGCGGCGCGATCGCCCGAACCGCGTTGACGGACATGGGCATCGAGATCCGCGACATGGAACAGCCGGTCGGCACCTTGTCCGGTGGGCAGCGTCAGTGCATCGCCATCGCGCGGGCGGTGCACTACGGCGCGAAGGTGCTGATCCTCGATGAGCCGACCGCGGCGCTGGGCGTGAAACAGGCCGGGGTGGTGTTGCAGTACGTCGTGCGGGCGCGCGAACGCGGGCTCGGCGTCGTGCTCATCACCCACAACCCGCACCACGCCTATCCGGTCGGCGACCGCTTCCTGCTTTTGCAGCGCGGCGCGACGCTCGGCTCATACGAGAAATCCGAGATCGACCTGCCCGAGTTGACCCGCCAGATGGCGGGCGGGGCGGAGCTGGAGGCGTTGCAGCACGAACTGCAGCGTGTGGTGACGCCGTGAACGCACAGACCGAGCTGGAGGCGTTGACCATCGGCCGCGTCGGGGTGGACCTCTATCCCGAACAAAGCGGGGTGGCATTGGCGCAGGTGCGCAGTTTCGCGAAGTTCCTGGGCGGCACCGCGACCAACGTCGCCGTCGCGGCTGCCCGGCTCGGCCGGCGTGCGGCGGTGCTGACCAAGGTGGGTCCCGACGGCTTCGGCGAGTTCGTGCGCACGGCGCTCGAGGACTTCGGCGTCTCGTCCCGTTACGTGACGACCGCGCCGGATCTGCAGACACCCGTCGTGTTCTGTGAACTCACGCCGCCGTCCGATCCACCGCTGCTGTTCTACCGTTCGCCGATTGCGCCGGATCTGACCATCACTCCGGACGAAGTGCCCTGGGACGTGGTGGATGCCGTGCCGCTGTTGTGGGTCACCGGTACCGGAGTGAGCGCGCAACCAGCACGCGGCACACAGCGGGAGATCTTGCTGCGGCGGGCGCGACGCGGGCATACGGTGCTCGATCTGGACTACCGGCCGATGTTCTGGCCGGATGTCGAAACCGCGCGGGCCGAGATCGGGTGGATGGTCGACCACGTGAACGTGGTGGTCGGCAACCGCGCGGAGGTCGAGGTGGCGGTGGGCACCGCCGACCCGGACACGGCGGCCGATCGACTGCTCGCGCGTGGCGTGCGCTTGGCGGTGATCAAGCAAGGCGGCGAGGGCGTACTGGTGGCCACTGCCGAGGAACGTTGGACGATGCCGCCGTGCCGCGTGGATGTGGTGTGCGGGCTCGGCGCTGGTGACGGTTTCGGCGGCGCGCTGATCCACGGCCTGCTCTCGGACTGGGAACCACGGCGCATCGCGGCTTACGCGAACGCGGCGGGCGCGCTGGTCGCCGCCCGTCTGGCCTGTGCGGACGCGATGCCGACCGGCGCGGAGATCGAGGAACTGCTGTGCGGTTGAGCTGGCGCGATGTCACCGGTCCCGGGCCGAGGACGGAGGAGGCGCGATGACACTGCATCGTCCGGAAGGCACCCTGCGCGATGACGGTGACCCGATCCTGCTGACTCCCGACGACGCCGGATGGACCTACGCCGGGCTACGGGTACTGCGGATTCGCGCGGGCGAGTCACGAACCCTCCGGACGGGTGAGTTCGAGGCGTTCGTCCTGCCGCTGTCCGGAGCGTGCGCGGTGCGCGTGGACGGCGCGACCTTCGCGCTGACCGGCCGGGCCTCGGTCTTCACCCGCGTGACGGATTTCGCCTATGTCCCGCGCGACGCCGAGGTGGAACTGATGGCCGAGGGCGGTGATCTGGAGGTCGCGCTCCCGATGGCCCGCTGCGGAAAGCGGCTGGAGCCGAGATACGGTCCAGCCGAGGCGGTTCCGGTGGAAGTGCGGGGCGCGGGAAGCGCGACGCGTCAGGTCACCAATTTCGGCATACCCGGTGCGTGGGAACACGCGGACAAACTCAACGCGTGCGAATTGCTCACCCCGGACGGCAATTGGTCGTCCTATCCGCCGCACAAGCACGACGAGGCGAGCGATTGCGAGGTCGTCAACGAGGAGATCTACTACTTCCGCATCGCCGGACGCGACGGGGTCACTCCGTCCCGCGAGGGGTTCGGCCTGCACCGCACATACACCGCCGACGGCACGGTGAACGAGAACGTCGTCGTCCGCGACGGCGACGTCTTCCTGATCCCGCGCGGTTATCACGGCCCGTGCGTCGCGGCGCCCGGCTACCCCATGTACTACCTCAACGTGCTGGCCGGTCCGGCGCCCGAGCGGTCGATGGCGTTCTGCGACGACCCAGCGCACGGTTGGGTGCGGGCGCGCTGGAACGACGAGCCGCTCGACCCGCGCTGTCCGGCTACCTCCCACGAAGGACGGATCGGATGAAGCTGACCACGGCGCAGGCGCTGGTGGCCTGGTCGATCGCCCAGCGCTCCGAGACGCTCGACGGCAGCGAGGTGCCGTTGTTCCCCGCCGTCTTCGCGATCTTCGGCCACGGCAACGTGCTCGGCCTCGGTACCGCGCTGCACGAGCGTCGCGCCGAACTCCCCGTCTGGCGCGGGCACACCGAAGAGGGGATGACGCTGGCCGCCGTCGGCTACGCCAAGGCCACCCACCGGCGTCAGGTCGGCATCGCGACCTCGTCGATCGGTCCAGGCGCACTCAACATGGTGACGGCGGCGGGCGTCGCGCACGCCAATCGCCTCCCGCTGCTACTGCTTCCGGGTGACACCTTCACCGGACGCGCGCCGGACCCGGTCTTGCAGCAGGTCGAGCACTTCGGTGATCCGACGGTCACGGTCAACGACGCGTTCCGCGCGGTGAGCCGCTACTTCGACCGCATCACCCGCCCGGAACAGCTGATCGCCACGTTGCCGCAAGCGGCCAGGGTGCTCACGGATCCGGCCGATGCCGGTCCGGTCGTCCTGGCGCTGCCGCAGGACGTCCAAGCCGAGACCTACGACTTCCCCGACGCGCTCTTCGAGCCGGTGGTGCACCGTCTCACGCGGCCACGTCCCGACCACCGCGCACTTGCCGAGGCGGCCGCCGCACTGCGCACCGCCCGCCGCCCGCTGCTGATCCTCGGCGGTGGTGTCCGGTATTCGGGCGCTGGACCTACCGTGCTGGACTTCGCGGAGCGCGTCGGCATGCCGATCGTCGAGACCACCGCGGGCCGCACTCTCGTGCCGCACGCGCATCCGCTGTACGCGGGACCGCTCGGCATCACCGGCTCGGCGTCGGCGAACGCGCTGGCGGCCGAAGCCGACCTGGTCCTCGCGGTCGGCACCCGATTGCAGGATTTCACCACCGCGTCCTGGACGATCTTCGCGCCGGACGTTCGCCTGGTCGCGATCAACGTGGCACGCTTCGACGCCGTCAAGCACGGCGCCCTCGCGGTGGTCGGCGACGCCGAGGCCACCGTGGGCGAGCTGGCCGGGCAGACGGGGGAGTGGCGAGTCGACGCCGAGTGGACCGCACGAGCCGCCGAACTGCGCGGCGCCTGGGACGCGCACATCGACCGGTTGCGCGCACCGACCCAGGGCGCGCCGAGCTACGCCCAGGTGGTGGGCGTCGTCAACGACTCGAGCGAACCGGGCGACTATGTGATGACGGCCTCCGGCGGCCTGCCCGGCGAACTCGTCGGCGGCTGGCGGGCGGCAGGCGGCGCGCCGACCATGGACGTGGAATACGGCTTCTCCTGCATGGGCTACGAGCTCGCGGGCGCGTGGGGCGCGGCCATGGCGCGCACCGACGGCGTGGTGACGACCCTGCTCGGGGACGGCTCGTATCTGATGCTGAATTCGGAACTGTTCTCCGCGGCGTTCGCCGGGCACCCATTCGTGGCGGTGGTCTGCGACAACGACGGCTATGCCGTGATCGCGAGGCTGCAAGAAGGGCAGGGCGGCGAACCGTTCAACAACTTCTATGCCGATTGCCGCACCGTGGGCGCGGGATCGCCCCGAGTCGATTTCGCCGCCCATGCCGCCGCTCTGGGGTGCGCCGCTTTCACCGCCACCGACCTCGACGAATTCCGGGACGCCTACCTGCGGGCGCGGGCGACGGCGATCGCCGAGCGGCGTCCCGCCGTGCTGGTCGTGCGGACGCTGCCGTCGGCGTGGACCGATGCCGGCGCGTGGTGGGAGGTAGGCGTGCCGGAGCAGCTGCCGGGCCGCGCCGCCTACGACGAGGCGAAACCGCGCCAGCTGCGCTATTCGCGCTCGTGAACAGAACTTAACGAACGGTGCGCCGGCCGCCCCACGGACCTAAGCTGAAGTCGGGGTCTGACCGTGGTACGCTGAAATGCGTTGCGGCGCAATCTAATTGGTAGCAAGACAGTATCAGTGTCGAGCCGCGTCGCGAATATAGCTCCCTACCGCCCGGGGCGGTGGCTCAGGTCGGTGGGGACATGCTCGCCGGGGAGGGCGGCGAGCGTTATCCGGCGAAAAGTGCGGGTACCCGACGGGTGGGCCCGGCAATGTCGTGCGATCGGGACCCGACCGAGCGTGGGAGGTGACAACCAGCCCGCCCCTGAGCGAGCGTTGCGAGGGCACTCGCGAAGAGCACCCTGGTGAGCGTTAGCTCACAGTTGGGGGCGGGAAACGTGAGTAATTCGTCGGATCATGGCATCGTTGATCTACGAGACCAGGGCATATCGATAACACCTACCTGGCTCGTCTACAGAAAGTATGAAATGGCTCAAGGCATTGTGAAGTGGTTCAACAGCGAGAAGGGCTTCGGCTTCATCGCACAAGACGGTGGGGGCCCCGACGTCTTCGTGCACTACTCGGCTGTGAGCGGCGCGGGTTTCCGGTCCCTCGATGAGGGGCAGCGCGTGGAGTTCGAGATCGGCCAGGGACAGAAGGGTCCGCAGGCCCAGGACGTCCGCGTTCTCTGATCGCGACTTGACTTTCGAAAGGCCCCGCACCGGGATGGTGCGGGGCCTTTCCGTTTGCGTGGAGCGCCGCACGCCTGGTGGCGGGCGAAGGCGGGGGCAGCGCACGGCTGGCTGGTTGTATTCTGCAAGCAGTAGTTGCCGACCGACAGGAGTGCCAGGATGCGGGAGGAGGGACGTTCGGGATGCCCGATCAACGCGACGATCGAGGTGATCGGCGATCGGTGGACGCTGCTCGTGCTGCGTGACGTGATGTTCGGCGATCGGCGGCACTTCCGCGAACTGCTCGCCGGATCGGAAGAGGGCATCGCCTCCAACATCCTGTCCGACCGGCTCAAGCGCCTGGTGGCGGCCGGGCTGCTCAGCCGCGCGGACACCAGGCCCGGCCAGAAGGCCGAATACCGGCTCACCGAACCGGCCATCCAACTGGTGCCGATCATGGCGCAACTCGGCGCGTGGGGTCTGCGGCACCGCCCTACCACCAAACGTCTCCGGGTGCGGGCGGAATTGCTCGAGGCGGGCGGGCCGCCACTGTGGGCGGAGTTCATGGACGAATTGCGCGAGAGTCACCTCGGCATACCGCGCCTGGACCCGGATCGTCCGACCGCCACGCAGCGACTCGTCCAGGCTTACGCCGACGCGGTCGCCGAGGACGGTCGGGCGGCCGTCTCGTAGTCGTCAGCCGGCCAGGGCCTCGGCTCGGAAGAACTCGGCGGTGATCGCACGGGCTCGGGTGAGGTCGCGCCCATTGGACTTGACGAAGAAGTCTGCCGCACAGGCGAATTCGGCGACAATGAACGCCGTTATCGGTGCGGGGACCGCTCCGCTGCCCATTTCGCGGGTCCGCGATTTCAGGTCGGTCAGCTCGGCCACCGCCGCCGACAGATCGGCGGGCAGATCGCACTGCCGTAACAGCGTGGGCAGATGCATCGGCGCCACCGCCGCCGAGGGATGTTCGCGCAGCCAGCGCAGCGCCATCGCGGGGCGCAGCGCGTAGAACACCTTCTTCAGCGATCCCGTGCGCTCGAACAGCGCCCACTGCTTGGCGCCCAGATGCAGATAGTGCCGGCCGACCCGATTGCGGTCGGCGACCTCGTCGGCCAGCGCGCGCAGTCGGTCGCGGAATCGCGGGTCGCCGCGATACACGATCGGCGACATCAGCCACTCGATGAGCACCGCGTTGCCGCCCACCAGCAACCGCAATGCCTTCGCCAGATCCCAGCCGTTCACGTCCAGCAGGCCCGCGAGGGGCGTCTCCACCACGTCGCGGGTGCGCCAAGGGGACAGGTAGGTATCCAGGGCGGCGACATAGACGAACCGGCAGTCGTAGTCCGAATCGGGCGACGGGAATCCCCAGGCGCGGCTACCGCTTTCGATCGCCAACCGGATCGACACCCGGTGCTCCAGCTCGACTCGGGCCAGCTCACGATCGATGGACCCGACCACCGCCGGGTCCATCGAATCCGGAATCGCGCGTAGAGACATGGACGCGATGGTAAGTGCCGGAGCGAGGTTGTCGCAGCGGCATTTTCGTCGCTCAGGGCCTGCGCGCACCGCCGAGCGCGGCGGCGAATACGGCCATGATCGCAAGCGCCCCGCCCAGCCACGTGGCGGCGGCAACGCCCAGCGCGTCGGCCGCCAGGCCGCCGCTCAGCGATCCCAACGCGATGGCGGCATTGAAAACACCCGCGAAGAGGGCGGACGCGCCTTCCTTCGCGTGCGGGGACGCGGCGAAGACCCAGCTCTGCGTGCTCACCGAGACGCCGCCGTAGGACACGCCCCACACGATCATCAGCACGACGGCCCACGGCAGCGAGACGCCCAGCACGGGTAGGGCGATCGCGGCCGCGGCGAGAACCGAGTCGATCGCGATCAAGGTCCTGCGCGGCGCTCGTGCCGCCGCGGCTCCCGCGCCGAAATTACCCGCGACACCGGCGATCCCATAGACCAGCAGCAGCGCGCCGATCGTTTCCGCTTCGACGCCGGTCGCTTCCTCGAGCACGGGCCGCACGTAGGTGTAGGCGGCGAAGTGGCCGGTGACCAGGAACGCGACCACGAGCAGGGCGATCCGCAAGCCCGGCTGCCGTGTCAGCCGCAATACGCCGCGCAAGGCCAAGGATTCCGTCGCGGGCAGCCGCGGCAGCAGGACCGCCAGGGCCGCGAGCACCACTACCGCCAGGCAGGCGGCGGCCACGAACGCGATCCGCCAGCCGGCGAGCGCGCCGAGGAACGTTCCCGCCGGAATGCCGAGCACCGAGGCGACCGCGACGCCGGAGAAGACGAGCGAGGTCGCCGCGGTGACCGAGCGCGCGGGCACCAGCCGCGCCGCCAGACTCGCCGCGATCGCCCATACCCCGCCCATGCCGACGCCGACCAGCACCCGTGCCCCGATCAGCACGCCGAAGCTCGGCGCCGCGGCGGCACCGAGATTGCCGAGCGCGAGCACCGCCAGCAAGCCGCACAGCACCACCTTGCGCTCGGCTCGGCGCAGCGCGGCGGTGACCGAGGGCGCCGACAGCGCGGCGACCAGACCCGTGACCGTCAACGCGAGACCGGCGCGGCCTTCGCTCACCCGCAGCGCCGAGCCGATCGGAGTGAGCAGGCCGACCGGCAGCATCTCGGCGGTGACCACCGTGAACGTGCTCGCCGTCACCGCGCCGACGCCGAGCCACCCGCGCAGCACCGAAACCGGCTGCGGCGCATCGACTTGCTGAACCTGTGTCATGTCCTCCAGCCAACGGCTCGTGGCGAGGGGAAACAACGACGAAGGTCTCATAGTTCTATGAGCTGGACTCATCGACCGTGGAAGGGAAGCTGATGGGTGGGCTGGAGGTCCGCGAGCTGGAAGCGTTCCTCGCGCTCGCGGAGGAACTGCATTTCGGACGGGCCGGCGCCCGGCTGTATGTGTCACAGAGCCGGGTGAGCCAGCTGCTGCGTTCCCTGGAGCGGCGCATCGGCGGGCAACTGGTGGAACGGACCAGCCGCACCGTCCGGTTGACGCCGCTCGGCGCGGCCTTCCTCGCCGAACTGCGGCCCGCGTACGCGGCGTTGCGCGCGACGGTCGACGAGGCTCGCGCCGCCGCCCGGGGTGCCCACGGGAGCTTGCGCGTCGGGTTCCAAGGCGCGGGCAACGATCACCTGATGGCCGCGGTCGCGTTGTTCCAGCAGTGGCACCCGGGCTGCTCGGCAGAACTGGTCGAGATACCGCTCGCCGATCCGTTCGGTGCGGTGCGGCGCAACGAGGTCGACGCCGCCGTCGTGTTGCTGCCGATGGGCGAGGGTGATCTGGTGCTCGGCTCGGTGTTCGCGGGGCAGCAGCAGACTCTCGCGGTCGCCAGTTCCCATCCGCTCGCGGGCCGGGCCGAGCTGTCGGTGGAGGAACTCGCCGCTGTCGCGTTGATCGGAGTGCGCGCGCCCGCGCCGGAGTACTGGCGCAGGGCCCAAGCGCTCGACGTCACACCGGGCGGGCGAAGGGTGTGCTCCGGGCCGGAGGTCGGCACGTTGGAAGAAGGTCTCGCCGCGGTGGCGGCTGGGCGTGGGGCGATGTTGCTGTGCCATCCCACCGCGGAGTCGCACCGCAGACGGCCCGTGCGCTTCGTGCCGGTCACCGGGATCGCCGAGTCCCGCCTCGGGGTGGTGTGGCACCGGTATCGCGAGACCCCGCGGGTACGTGCGTTCTCCCGCGCGGTAGCAGCCACGAAGCCTGCCGAAGATGTGCGATCGGTCACCATCGGGGCGCACTGACGATTGGTCAGCGTGGTGTCGCGCGAATGGGTGAACAGCGCCGCCGATGTGGCGTAACAATTTCGTCAGCTGGTCGGTTCAGGTATTGGAAACTTATTTGCTGTCTCTATCGAAGCTGGGGTGAAATCGCTCCGTGCCCCCCATTTTTGCGGGCCGCGAAATTCGTCCGCATCGCTCCCTGTGTGCCATCTCGGCGGATCTATTAGCAAAGGAAAATAAGAGGTCCATTCAGCGCGTTGACCTGGGCAGACGGCGAGATGTGCAGCTCGCGAGCGTCACATGGCGTGCGTGTGGTCACAATCTTTTCATTTTGTGGTCTGCATCACCAATTTATCGAATTCCGTAACTGACGCTGTCCCTGCGCCGACATGCCGCATGTCAGCCAGTTCGACTGGAAAGTTTCGAGGAAGAGGTATTTCCATGATCCCCGTTATCATCGACACCGGTAGCGCTGCCCTGAACGGTCTTTTCGACACCCTCGGCGCCGCGTTGCACGGTCTTGTCGACACCTTGTGGACGGGTTCTTTCGGCGGCCGCTGACCGACGTAACGGTCGAACAGCTCCGACCGGGTCGCACGCCGACCGATGGCGTGACCGAGCGGGCCCCCGCACCCGAGGGTGTGGGGGCCCGCCGCCGAGCGCTGCAACGCCGGAGCTCGGGCTGGCCGTGTGCCGCGACGCGGGAGGACGGGATCAACCGTGCGCCGCGACGGCGGAGATCCGGGCGAGTTCTGCCGCGAGCCGGGCCGGGTGGGTCAGTTGCGGGTAGTGGCCCGCGCCCTCGATCGAAACCCGTTCCCGCGCGGTCGTGCCGGTGACCGGGTCGGCGGAACCGGCGATGATCCGCACCGGCACCTCGACCCTTTCGAGCAAGGTACGCAGCTCTTCGCGCCGCGCGGGGGCACTCGCCTCCTGTAGTGCGGCGACTGTTCGGCTCGCGACGCCGCGCCTGCGCAGGTTCGCCGCCGCGCTCGCGATCGCGTCGCTCTCTGGCACCCCGAGCCGTCGCGCCAGTGCCGCCGCCGAGATCCGGCGCATCGACGCGGTCGCGAGTGGCGAGCGCAGCAGCCGCCCCGACCGCGGCTGCAAGAACGCGGGCGCGACCAGCACCACGCCGGAAACCTTCTCGGGATGCCGCGCCGCGTACCGCAGCACCGGCCCGCAGCCGAGCGAATGGCCGACCAAAACCGGACGCGAGCGCACCGAAGCGAGCAACGTGGGCAGCGCCGCGTCGCGATCCCCGGGCGCCGAACGGCCGAGGCCGGGCAGGTCAACGACCAGGCTGGGCCCGTCCAGCTCCGCGCGCACCGCGTTCCAGGACTCGCCGTCCAGCGGAAGGCCGTGCAGCAGAACATAAGCCGGACGAACGCGTTCGCCGCTCACCCAGATGCCGTCGGTGAAACCGGCGGTCGGGTCGTCGGCCGCCGCGCCGAATCGCGTGGCCACCAGATGGTCGGCCCAGCCGAGCAGGGTGGCTTCGGTCGGCGGCATGGTGAGCCCGGCGCGGCGCGCCACCTCTTGTGCCGCCGAGGTGTCGTAGCGGTCGTCGGCGATGAAGCTCAGCGTCTCCGGATCGGCGCCGGTCAGGGCGGGTGGAAGCTTCGAGATGACGCCGACCGGGATCGAGAACCGGGGTGCGCGGACGCCGAGGTGATCCGCCAGCAGCCGAATCAGGCCGGGCAGCACGGGAGTCCGCTCGTCGAGCACCGTGTAGGACCGGCCCGCGGTATCGGGCAGCGTGGGCAGGCTGATCAAGAAATCCGTGAAGTAGTCCAGATCCACGATCGGCACAAAGGTGTCGGGCCCGCCGGGGAGCGCAGGAAGTCGCCCGTTCCACAGATCCTCGACGACGCTCGCCAGCCCGATGTATTGGCCGGGGCCGATCACGCTGCTCGGGTTCGCGACGGTCAGCGCGACGCCTTGTTCGGCCGCCCGCCGGCGCAGCAGCGGATCCGATTCGAACTTCGACGCCCCGTACGCGCCGTTCTCGTAGTGCTGTTCCTCGGATTCCTCGACGGTGATCCGATACCCGGTGATGTGCACGACGCGTCGCAGATCGGGCAGGGCGGCGGCCCACTCGAGCACGCGCAGCGCCCCGGTGACGTTCACCGCGTACGCGTCGTCGGCCGCGAGCCCGAAGGCGAAGCGGGCCGCGCAGTTGTACACGTCGCGAACGCCGGACGCATCGAAGTCGGCGGGCAGGCCGAGGTCCGGCGCGGTCACGTCGCAAGGAATGATCTCCAGCCCGCGCTCGTCCACGCCCTGTCTGCTCAACCATCCGGTGAGGCGCTGCTCGCTGCCCGCCCGCAGCGCGGCGGTGACGGAATGCCCCTGCTGGAGCAGGCGGGCGACGGCGTTGCGACCGAGGAACCCGGCGGCTCCGAAAACGATGCTGTCGGACATGTCAATCTCCTTACTAGACCGGTCTACATATTTTGTGGACACGAGAAAGCCATTGGCTGAGCGCCGTGTTCGGGGCTCAGATCATGGCGCGCAGAGTGCGTTCGACGCGTTCCAAGGGCGCACGGCTGCGCTGCGCACGGGCCAGCAGCAGTGCCCCCTCGACCATCGCCAGCACCGCGGCCGCCAGATCGTCCGCGTCGTCGCGGCCATCGGCGCGAAGCCGGATCCGCAGCGCCTGCTCCCACGCCGCGTACGCGGCGGCGCACTCGGCCTGAATGGGGTCGTTCGCCGCCGCCACGTCCAGGGCGACCGTGGCGACCGGGCAGCCCTGTTGCCAGCCGGATGCCTCCAGTCGGTCGCCGAACGCTCGCAGCAGCCTGCTCGCGGCCGCGGCGGCGTCACCCGGCTCGATCGTGTCGATCATCGCCGTGATCTCCTTGCCTGCCTGTGCGATCGCCGCGGCGACCAATTCGTCTTTGCCGCCGGGGAAATGGAAATACAGCGACCCGCGCGGCGCGCCGCTGGCCGCCAGGATCTGGTTCAGTCCCGCGCCGTAGTAGCCGTGCCGCTCCACCAGCGTGCGCGCCGCGTCGACGAGTTTGCCGCGAGTCTCGGTGCCTTTGACGCCCATGCGGTGACTGTAGACCGGTCTTCATATTTTTGCCAGCGCCGGGACTGACGACGGCCGCCTACCAGGTGGTAGCCGGGCCGGAAATCGCGCGCACTAAGCTGGTCGGCGGTAATTGCCGACCACATCCCCAGGAGTACTCCACGTGAGCCAAGCAGGCCGTCCTGTAGTTCTGATCGCCGACAAGCTCGCCCAGTCGACCGTCGACGCGCTCGGTGACGGTGTCGAGGTCCGGTGGGTCGACGGACCGGACCGCCCGGCCCTGCTGGCCGCGGTGCCCGAGGCCGACGCGCTGCTGGTGCGGTCGGCGACCACGGTCGACGCCGAGGTCCTGGAAGCCGGGAAGAACCTGAAGATCGTCGCCCGCGCCGGCGTCGGCCTGGACAACGTCGACGTGCCCGCCGCCACCGAGCGCGGCGTCATGGTCGTGAACGCGCCGACCTCCAACATCCACACCGCCGCCGAGCACGCCGTCACCCTGCTGCTCGCGGCCGCCCGCCAGATCCCCGCGGCCGACGCGACCCTGCGCGAGCGCACCTGGCAGCGCAGCAAGTTCAACGGCGTCGAGATCTTCGACAAGACCGTCGGCGTCATCGGACTCGGCCGTATCGGCCAGCTGTTCGCCGCCCGCCTGGCCGCCTTCGAAACCAAGATCGTCGCCTACGACCCGTACGTGTCGCCCGCGCGCGCCGCGCAGCTGGGTATCGAGCTGCTCACCCTGGACGAGCTGCTCGAGCGCGCCGACCTGATCTCGATCCACCTGCCGAAGACCCCGGAGACCAAGGGCCTGATCGGCAAGGAGGCCATCGCCAAGACCAAGCCGGGCGTGATCATCGTCAACGCCGCCCGCGGTGGCCTGGTCGACGAGGCCGCCCTGGCCGAGGCCATCAAGTCCGGCCACGTGCGCGCCGCGGGCCTGGACGTGTTCGAGACCGAGCCGTGCACCGACAGCCCGCTGTTCGACCTGCCGCAGGTCGTGGTGACCCCGCACCTGGGCGCATCCACCTCCGAGGCTCAGGACCGCGCGGGCACCGACGTCGCCAAGTCGGTGCTGCTGGCGCTGGCCGGTGAGTTCGTGCCCGGCGCGGTGAACGTCACCGGTGGCGCCGTCGGCGAAGAGGTCGCCCCCTGGCTGGACATCGTCCGCAAGCAGGGCGCCCTGCTCGGCGCGCTGTCCAACGAGCTGCCGGTCAGCGTGGAGGTGCAGGTGCGCGGCGAGCTGGCCGCGCAGGAGGTCGGCGTGCTGGAGCTGTCCGCGCTGCGCGGCATCTTCTCCGCGCTGGTCGAGGACCAGGTCACCTTCGTCAACGCGCCCGCGCTGGCCAAGGAGCGGGGCATCACCGCCGAGGTCACCACCGCCACCGAGAGCCCGAGCCACCGCAGCGTCGTCGACCTGCGCGCCGTGTTCGGCGACGGCAGCACCCTGAACGTGGCGGGCACGCTGACCGAGCCGCAGCTGGTGGAGAAGATCGTCAACATCAACGGCCGCAACTACGACATGCGCGCCGAGGGCCTCAACCTGGCCATCCTGAACTACGAGGACCGGCCGGGCGCGCTGGGCAAGATCGGCACCAAGCTCGGCGAGGCCGAGGTCGACATCCTGGCCGCGCAGCTGACCCAGGACATCGACAAGGAAGGCGCCACCGTGGTGTTGCGCGTGGCCCGCGAGGTGCCCGCCGACGTGCAGGCCGCGATCGCCGAGGCCGTGGGCGCGGCCAAGGTCGTCCAGGTCGACCTGTCCTGATCCGATCCGGGGCAACGCGCCCCGGTGCCCGCGGAACCGGCGCCGCGCACGAAGCACTCGTGCGCGGCGCCGGTCTCTTCACCCGCGTGCGGAGCCGCGTCGTCCGCGCGCCCGATGCTCGGCGACCCGGCCGCGCCGAGTAGCGTGACGGTGCTGCGGTCACCCGGCCGGAATGTCGCGCGCACGCCGACGGTCGCCTCATGGCCGCACGGTGCGGCGGCCGCGACCGGCAATATCGAACGGAGCATTTGTCATGAAACTTGCTGTCATCCCGGGCGACGGGATCGGGCCCGAGGTCATCGCCGAGGCGCTCAAGGTGCTCGACGCGGTCGTGCCCGGCGTGGAGAAGACCGAGTACGACCTCGGTGCGCGCCGCTACCACGCGACCGGCGAGATCCTGCCGGATTCGGTGCTGCCCGAGCTGAAGCAGCACGACGCGATCCTGCTCGGCGCGATCGGCGATCCGTCGGTGCCCAGTGGCGTGCTCGAACGCGGCCTGTTGCTGCGCACCCGGTTCGCGCTGGACCACCACGTGAACCTGCGGCCGTCCAAGCTGTTCCCCGGCGTGACCAGCCCGCTGGCGGGCAACCCCGACATCGACTTCGTCGTCGTGCGTGAGGGCACCGAGGGCCCCTACACCGGCACCGGCGGCGCGATCCGGGTCGGCACCCCGCACGAGGTGGCGACCGAGGTCAGCACCAACACCCGCTTCGGCATCGAGCGCGTGGTGCGCTACGCCTTCGCCAAGGCGCAGGCCCGGCGCAAGCACCTGACGCTGGTGCACAAGAACAACGTGCTCACCTTCGCCGGCTCGCTCTGGCAGCGCACCGTGGACCAGGTCGCGGCCGAGTTCCCCGAGGTCACAACGGCTTACCAGCACATCGACGCCGCGACCATCCACATGGTCAACGATCCGGGCCGGTTCGACGTGATCGTCACCGACAATCTCTTCGGCGACATCATCACCGATCTGGCCGCCGCCGTGAGCGGTGGCATCGGCCTGGCCGCCAGCGGCAACATCGACGCGTCCGGCGCCAACCCGAGCATGTTCGAGCCGGTGCACGGCAGCGCCCCCGACATCGCGGGCCAGTCCAAGGCCGACCCGACCGCGGCGATCCTGTCGGTCGCCCTGCTGCTGAACCACCTGGGCAACGCGGAGGCAGCCGCGCGCATCGAGTCGGCGGTCGCGAAGGACCTCGAGTCGCGTTCCGGCGCGGCGTCGACCGTGGAAATCGGCGACCGCATCGCGGCCACGCTCTGACACCGTCACACCGGAAGGTCCCGCTGCCACTGGGCAACGGGACCTTCCTGCGTTCGGGCCGGCACCTGATCGTGCTTGCCCTGGATTATGCGGCCTTCGGCGGTGACGGCATCGTTCGCCAGAGGGTTCAGGTAACCCAATCGTTCGACGCGCGAACCTAGTCGGGGTCGCGGGGAACCAGCGGAACCGCCGCGACGGCCGAAACCGCGGCCAGAAGGAAAGCCGCGGGGAAGCCGCTGGCGGTGATGAGCGCGCCGAACACGGGCGGGACCGCGGCCATGGCCAGGTTCTGCCCGGTGTTCTGGATGCCGAGACCCCGGCCGCTCCAGTACGGCCCCGCGATCTCGGCGACCGCGGTGAAGGCCAAGCCGTTGTCGGAGACGGTGATCACGGACGCGGCGATCAGCAGCGGAATGGCCGCCCACCACCAGTGGGTCGACGCGGTCAGCGCCAGCGCGGCCATCGACAGCACCGCGGCGACGGCCACCGTGCGCAGCGGGCCCATCCGGCTGCCGACCCGGTCCGACCACGCGCCCGCGCCGATGCGGCCCAGTGCGCCCAGGATCTGCGTGACGGTCACCAGCGCACCCGCGGCGGCCAGCGACCAGCCGACGTCGCGGTGCAACCACAGCAGCGCGAACGTCCACACGGTGCCCTGCGGGACGACGAGCAGCACCGAGACCAGATGGATGCGCCACAGCGTCGCGTTGTCGCGATAGGGATTGGCGCGCAACGCCGGATCGGCGGCCGCCCGGTCAGGGCGCGGCGGGTCGACGATGCCCGCCAGGCAACCCATGGACGCCACACCCGCCATGAGCGCGGGAACGAGAATCGCCGCGGGCACGCCGTGGGCGGAGGCGACGGCCGGAATCGCCAGCGCCCCGACGCCGACGCCCAGCGGCTGCGCGGTCTGTCTGATGCCCATCGCCAGCCCGCGCCGCTGCGGCGGGAACCAGCCGACGATCACCCGGCCGCTCGCGCCGTTGGTGCTGGCCGCGCCGACGCCGCCGAGGAACAGCAGCGCGCCCAGGGCGATGTCGTTCGTCGTCGCGGCCGCGGCGCAGCCGGCCGCCAGCATCAGCAGCGGGCCGCCGACCAGCACCTTGCGTTCGCCGATCCGGTCGACCAGATAGCCCCACGCGATCAGGGTGCACACCAGGCCGACGGTGGGCATCGCCACCAGCAGGCCTGCCGTCGCCAGCGGCATGCCTCGGTCGGTCAGCGCGGGCAGCAGGAACGGGACGCCGTGGATGAAAACCGCGCTGGAGGCCTGGGCGAACACGCCGAGACCGAGCATGGACCAGCGCCGAACCTCGTCGATCTGCGTAACGGTCGCCATCGGCCTCACCTCGAAATCTCATTATTTGGGATCAAATTCCCACTTTGTGAACTTCGCTGCTCACGGTACACCCGGTGGGGGCTCGATTCGACGGTTGTGGCTGTCGGACTGCTCACAGGCGCGCCGTCGCCGGACCGGGGCGGAATCCGTACCACCCGGTCGGGCGCGTTCGAGCAGGTGGCGGCGGGTCGATAGACTCCGGGAATGCGTCTAGGTCGAGTTGCCAGTCCCGATGGAGTCGCCTTCGTCAGCATCGAAGGCGACGGAAGCGACAGCGTGGCCAAGGAGATCGCGGAACACCCGTTCGGCACACCGACGTTCACCGGGCGGAGCTGGCCCCTGGCCGACGTGCGGCTGCTCGCGCCGATCCTGGCCAGCAAGGTGGTCTGCATCGGCAAGAACTACGCCGCCCACGCCGCCGAGATGGGCGGTCCCGCCCCCGCCGACCCGGTGATCTTCCTCAAGCCGAACACCGCGATCGTGGGGCCGAACGCCCCGATCATCCTGCCGCCCAGCTCGTCCCAGGTCGATTACGAAGGGGAGTTGGCGATCGTCATCGGCCGTCCCTGCAAGGACGTGCCCGCCGCCCGCGCGCTGGACGTGGTGCTGGGTTACACCGCCGCCAACGACGTCACCGCCCGCGACCAGCAGCGCCACGACGGCCAGTGGACCAGGGGCAAGGGCTACGACACCTTCTGCCCGCTGGGTCCGTGGATCGAAACGTCCTTGGACCCTTCGGATCTGGAGATCGTCACCGAGCTCGACGGCGAAGTGCGCCAGCGCAGCCGCACTTCGCTTCTGCTGCACGACATCCCGAAGCTCATCGAGTGGATCACCACCGTGATGACGCTGCTGCCCGGTGACGTCATCCTCACCGGCACTCCCGAGGGCGTCGGCCCGATGCGCGAGGGCCAGCAGGTGTCGGTGACCGTCGAAGGCATCGGCACCCTCACCAATCCCGTTGCCGCCAAACGCTGATCGAAAGAGAGCCATGACTGAAGTACGGGTCCGATTCTGCCCGTCACCGACCGGAACACCGCACGTCGGCCTGATCCGGACGGCGCTGTTCAACTGGGCCTACGCCCGCCACCACGGTGGCACATTCGTCTTTCGAATCGAAGACACCGATGCCGCACGGGATTCCGAGGAATCCTACCTGGCGATAATCGACGCGCTGCGCTGGCTCGGCCTCACTTGGGACGAGGGCCCCGAGGTCGGCGGGCCTTACGCGCCATATCGCCAGTCGCAGCGAAAAGAACTGCACCAGGACGTTGTCCGGCGTTTGCTGGAGGCGGGGGAGGCGTACGAATCGTTCTCCACGCCGGAGGAAGTCGAGGCCCGCCATCGCGCCGCCGGGCGCGATCCCAAGCTCGGTTACGACAACTACGATCGCGACCTGACCCCCGAGCAGATCGAGGCCTACCGGGCCGAGGGCCGCCCCGCCGTGGTCCGGCTGCGGATGCCGGACGAAGACCTGTCCTGGCACGATCTGGTGCGCGGGGAGACTGTCTTCAAGGCGGGCAGCGTCCCGGACTTCGCGCTCACCCGAGGCAACGGCCAGCCGCTGTACACGCTGGTCAACCCAGTCGACGACGCCTTGATGCGGATCACCCACGTGCTGCGCGGCGAGGACCTGCTCTCCTCCACGCCGCGCCAGCTCGCGCTGTACGCCGCGCTGCGCCGGATCGGGGTCGCCGAATTCACTCCCGAGTTCGGTCACCTGCCGTTCGTGATGGGTCAGGGCAACAAGAAGTTGTCCAAGCGTGATCCGGAGTCGAATCTGTTCGCCCATCGCGACCGCGGGTTCATCCCCGAGGGTTTGCTGAATTATCTCGCGCTACTCGGCTGGGGACTGTCCGAGGACCGTGACGTGTTCTCCATGGCGGAGATGGTCGAGGCCTTCGACATTTCGAAAGTGAATTCGAATCCGGCCCGTTTCGATCAGAAGAAGGCGGACGCGCTCAACGCCGAGCACATCCGATTGCTGGCGCCGGGTGATTTCGCCCACCGGCTGCGGGAGTATCTCACCGGACAAGGCCATATCGGCGCCGAAATCGATGAGCGGGTGTTCGCCGCGGCGGCGGAACTCGTGCAGACCAGGATTGTCGTGTTGTCCGACGCTTGGGACCTTCTGCGTTTCTTGTTCGCGCCCGCGGAAGAGTTCGCGATCGACCCCGCCGCCGGAGCCAAGAATCTGGGTCCCGACGCGACCGAGGTATTGCAGGCCGCTATTACCGCGGTGGAGCCGTTGACCGAGTGGACCACCGAGGCGATCGAAGGGGCGCTGAAAAAGGCGCTGATCGATGATCTCGGGCTGAAACCGCGCAAAGCCTTCGCCCCGGTCCGGGTCGCGGTCACCGGATCGCATATCAGCCCGCCGCTGTACGAATCCCTGGAACTGCTCGGCCGCGACCTCACCCTGGACCGGCTGCGCGCGGCGGTGGACTGGAAGGAGGCGGCCCAGGCCGGCTCACAAGGCTGAAAATATGGCTTTGACCAGGCGATTTGTAGTTAACCCGTAGCCGTTTGGTACTCTTCTTCTCGGCCCGGAACACGGTCTCGAGTCACCCAGACGCGAGACGGAAAGACCTGGTCATTGGGGTATGGTGTAATTGGCAACACAGCTGATTCTGGTTCAGCCATTCTAGGTTCGAGTCCTGGTACCCCAGCGGAGAGTGTTGTAAGACTTCGGTTCGCGGCCGAAATCACTCAGCACCTGGCGATTTGGTCGCCGGGCCTCGGCCAGATAAGCTAGCCGAGCCTCCTGATCGAAAGATCAACCATGGCGCTCCTCGCGACAGCGAGAAGCAGTCCTGGCCCCGTCGTCTAGCGGCCTAGGACGCCGCCCTCTCAAGGCGGTAGCGCGGGTTCGAATCCCGTCGGGGCTACACGAGTGGAAGGCCCATGCTCATCGAGCATGGGCCTTTCTCGTTTCGCGGTGTCTTGTGGGGGTGCAACCCCCACACCCCGCCCGGAGGGCTTCGCCCCCGGACCCCCGGCGAGGGCTTCGCCCCGCCTGGCGGTGGTCCGGTGCGGTTGTCGGGTGCGGATCTGGGCGTTGCCCGCATGGGAGCGCCCTTCCCGAGTTTGCCTTCGCCGCGTCGGCTAGCGGTCATCGGCTGTACTGGCTGCTGTGTGTTGTATCTCGCCCAGGCGCTCCGCTCGGGTGTGTCCCAGGCCGAACGCGCCGACCGCCGGGTGACGCCGGGCGCGGTGGGGCCGACCAGCCGCGCCGCGACGGCGGCGGTGCGGCGCAGCATTCGGGTTGTGCGGATGAGTCGATGTCACCGGCCGCGATCCGGAAGCGTCGGCCCCCTGCCGGGTGTGCCTACCGCCCTCGGTTCCGCTCGCCGACATGAGATGGCCCTCTGAATGACGCGGTCGCGGGGGAGCGGCAAGAGAAAGGCCCTCCAGCGATCTTGCTGGAGGGCCTGCGGGGACTGTGCGGACTTATCCGCTCTTGCGCCGGAATTCCCGCTTGTGGCCGACCGCGGACTGCGCCGCGGACGCCTTCGACCGTCCGTCGAGGTGGTCGGCCGCGCGGGCGTTCTGCTGGTTCTTGCGCTCCAGTGCTTCCCGGAACTTGCGCTTCACCTCGTCGGCGCCATGGGACTTACCCGAATCCGCCATCGCTGCTCCTCGTCGTCGCGGCCGCGCGGCGCGTCCTCGCGGGCGGCGCTGCCCGGCCGATTGCTGTCGAACACCCGACGCTAGCCCGTGCGGGTGGTTGTGTCAGTTGGTTTTCGGGCGCGTCGCGCTACCCGAGCACGCTCGGTCAGTCCAGCGGCTGCGCGGTGGTGCCGCCGAGCGGCATCGCCGGGAGTCCGAGTTTGCGGTGATCCCAGCTGCGCGTGCGCTCGGGCACCACGCGCACGGCGACCCGCTTGTGCAGCATGGCCTCCACCATCGGCCGCAGCTCCTCGCTGTAGGGGCCGGTGTAGCGCTCCCACACGCTCACGCCGACGGCGAAGAGTTTCTCGGCGTCCTCGACGATCTCGGCGCGGCCCTCGATCGACACGCCTCTGAGCTGGTCGTAGGTGTCGCCCTCCTCGATCATGCAGGTGACCCTGGGATCGCGGCGCAGGTTCACGGCCTTCTGCGATTTGGCCTTGGTCTCGAACCACATCTCGCCGTCGATGAGCGCGTACCACATGGCGGTCAGGTGCGGCGTGCCCTTCGGGCCGATGGTCGCCAGCGTCGCGATCCGGCTGCGCCGCAGGAACTCGGTGATTTCGGTGTCGGACATCACGATCTGTGCCCGTTGGTTGACTCCCATGGGCCAACTGTAGAGAGTCCGGACTGAAACGTGTTACAGACGCTTGTGCAGGGCCTCGGCCGCCGCGACCAGATCCGCCGCCCACCGGGCGCCCGGCCTGCGGCCCATCCGATCGATCGGTCCCGACACCGACACCGCCGCGATCACCGTGCCCCCGGCGTCGCGCACCGGCGCCGAGACGCTGGCCACGCCGGCCGCGCGTTCGGCCGCGCTCTGCGCCCACCCGCGCTTGCGCACCTCGGCCAGCGCGCGCTCGCCGAACACCGCGTCGGCCAGGATGGTGCGCTGCAGTTCCGGGTCGGCCCACGCCAGCAGTACTTTGGCCGCCGAGCCCGCGGTCAGCGGCAGCCGCGCCCCGATCGGCACGGTGTCGCGCAGTCCGACGGGAGGTTCCAGCGCCGCGACGCAGACGCGGGCGTTGCCGTCGCGGCAGTACAGCTGGACGCTCTCGCCGGTGATCTCGCGCAACCGGGGAAGAATGGCCGACGCCGCCTCGAGCAGCGGGTCGTTGGCGCTGGTCGCGAGTTCGGCGAGGGCTGGACCCGGCCGCCAGGTGCCGTTGCTGTCGCGCGCGAGCAAACGGTGCACCTCCAAGCCGACGGCGAGACGGTGTGCGGTGGCGCGGGGCAGGCCGGTGCGCGCGCACAGCTCGTTGAGACCCGAGGGATGCTCGGCTACGGCGTAGAGGACCGCCACTGCTTTGTCGAGGACGCCGATGCCGCTATGCTGTCTCATAGAACGATACTAGCGTCTCGAATGTTGAGAAATCCACCTTCGTGGATCCCTTCTCTCAGCGTTCGGACCAGGCGCAGCTATCCCAACTTGTGCAACCGTCGCCGCATCGAAGTCCAGATCGCGGAACGGCTGCTTCGTCCGAAAGGTGATCGACAATGGCCGAACCGCGCACGCTGGCCGAGAAGGTATGGGACCAGCATGTCGTCGCTCGCGGGGAGGGCGAGGGTGCCTCGCGCGAACCGGACCTGATCTACATCGACCTGCATCTGGTCCACGAGGTGACCAGCCCGCAGGCCTTCGACGGGCTGCGCGCGGCGGGCAGGGCGGTGCGGCGGCCCGACCTCACGATCGCGACCGAGGACCACAACGTCCCGACGATCGATATCGACAAGCCGATCGCCGACCCGATTTCGCGCACCCAGGTGGAGACGCTGCGGCGCAACTGCGCGGAATTCGGTGTGCGGCTGCACCCGATGGGCGACCTTGACCAGGGCATCGTGCACGTGGTCGGGCCGCAGCTGGGCCTGACCCAGCCGGGCATGACCGTGGTCTGCGGCGACAGCCACACCTCCACGCACGGCGCGTTCGGCGCGCTGGCGATGGGCATCGGCACCTCCGAGGTCGAGCATGTGCTTGCCACCCAGACCCTCTCGCTGCGCCCGTTCAAGACGATGGCGATCACCGTGGACGGCGTCATGCCCCCCGGCGTCACGAGCAAGGACCTGATCCTGGCCGTCATCGCGAAGATCGGCACCGGCGGCGGCCAGGGCTACGTCCTGGAGTACCGCGGCGAGGCCATCAGGGCCATGTCGATGGAGGCCCGAATGACGATCTGCAACATGTCCATCGAAGCGGGCGCGCGGGCCGGCATGATCGCGCCGGACGAGACCACCTACGAATTCCTCAAAGGGCGGCCGCACGCGCCGCAGGGAGCCGACTGGGACGCCGCGGTGGCCGCCTGGGAGGCGCTGAAGACCGACGAGGGCGCCGTTTTCGACGCCGAAGTGCACATCGACGCCTCCGCGCTCACCCCGTTCGTCACCTGGGGCACCAATCCGGGTCAGGGCGCCCCGCTGGGCGAGGCCGTGCCCGATCCCGCCACCATCGCCGACGAGGTGGCCAGGGAGTCGGCGGAGAAAGCTCTGCGTTACATGGACTTGGAGCCGGGTACTCCGCTTCGACAAGTGCCGATCGACACCGTATTCGTCGGCTCCTGCACCAACGGACGCATTGAAGATTTGCGTGCGGTGGCCGGGATTTTGAAGGGACGACATGTCGCCGACGGGGTGCGAATGCTGGTTGTACCGGGGTCGATGCGGGTTCGCGCACAGGCGGAAAAAGAAGGACTCGGGGAGATTTTCACCGCGGCCGGCGCCGAATGGCGGCAAGCGGGCTGTTCAATGTGCCTGGGAATGAATCCGGACCAGCTGGAGCCGGGCCAGCGTTGTGCGTCCACCTCGAACCGCAACTTCGAGGGCAGGCAGGGCAAAGGCGGCCGTACGCACCTGGTTTCTCCTCTCGTGGCGGCCGCGACGGCGGTCCGCGGAACACTGTCGTCGCCTGCGGATCTGGACTGACCGCCCCCGATTCCCTCAATCAAACCCAGGAGATTCGTTATGGAAGCCTTCACTGTGCACAAGGGCATCGGGGTGCCGCTGCGCCGCTCCAATGTCGATACCGATCAGATCATCCCGGCGGTCTACCTCAAGCGGGTGACGCGGACCGGATTCGAGGACGGCTTGTTCGCCGCATGGCGGACCGATCCCGACTTCATTCTGAACATCCCGCCTTACAACAGGGGTAGTGTCTTGGTGGCGGGTCCGGATTTCGGTACCGGATCGTCACGTGAGCACGCTGTTTGGGCGCTGTCGGACTACGGCTTTCGGGTGGTCATCTCATCCCGGTTCGCCGACATCTTCCGCGGCAATGCGGGCAAGGGCGGTCTGGTCGCCGCTCAGATGTCACAGAACGATGTCGAAATGCTCTGGAAGTTGCTCGAGGAACAGCCCGGCTTGGAATTGGTTGTGGACCTCGAGGCGCGCACGGTGACGGCCGCAACCGTCGTGTTGCCGTTCGATATTGATGACTACACCAGGTGGCGTCTGCTGGAGGGATTGGATGACATCGGGCTGACGCTGCGCCGGGAGGACGCGATCGCCCGGTTCGAAAAGGCAAGGCCAACATGGAAACCCACTACCCTGCCAGCACATATTTCGCAGACGTAATCACCCCCGCCGGTTAGCTGGGCAGCCGGAGTTGTGGTAGCTGGACGTGTGCTAAACCACATGAATTTTGGCGTGGCACATAGACTCTTGCCCAAAGTGGGTTTACCGTGGTACCTAGTCGGTCCGACGACGGGCCATTAGTCTGCGGAGGATTCAATGAACAAGGCGGAACTGATCGACGTTCTGACCGAAAAGTTGGGTACGGACAGGCGCACGGCCACCGCGGCAGTCGAGCATGTGGTCGACACCATCGTGCGCGCGGTGCACAAGGGTCAGAGCGTCACCATCACCGGTTTCGGTGTGTTCGAACAGCGTAAGCGTGCGGCTCGCGTCGCACGGAACCCGCGTACCGGCGAAACCGTGAAGGTCAAGCCCACTTCGGTGCCCGCGTTCCGCCCCGGAGCCCAGTTCAAGGCGGTGATCGCGGGTAAGCAGAAACTGGCCGCGACCGGGCCCGCCGTCAAGCGCGGGGTGAATGCGCCGGTGTCGGCGAAGAAGGCGGCGGCCAAGAAGACGGCGGCCAAGAAGACCGCCGCCAAGAAGTCGACGCCGACCAAGGCGCCCGCCAAGACCACGGCCCGCAAGGCCGCTGCCAAGGCCCCGGCGAAGAGCACCGCGCGCAAGACGACCGCTACCAAGACCGCTGCGAAGAAGGCGCCCGCGAAGAAGACCGCGGTCGCGAAGAAGGCTCCGGCCAAGAAGACGGCCACCAAGGCCACGGCGGCCAAGAAGTCCACCACCACCGCCGCCAAGAAGACCACCGCGAAGAAGACCGCGGCCAAGAAGGCCCCGGCTCGCGGCACCCGCTGATCTCGAGCCACCGCCGGATCGGCGCTGAATGCGTGGCCCCACGACTGGGCCCATTCGCCTCAACGTCGAGACGGCCCCGGGAGACACCCGGGGCCGTTTTCGGCTGTCCGCCTACCGAGAACTCACGGCCGTGGCCGCCGCTCGGCGCCCGCCGACCCGCGCGGTGACGCGGAAGGTTCCGGTCTAATCGGACCGCACCACGTAGGCTGACAGCGATCGATCCAGATGGTCGGCGGCCACCAGGCGATGGCCGACGAACGACAGCACCCACACACTGCCCTTGCGATTGCGCGCCGACGGCAGCGCGATCCCGTCGCGTTCGGCCAGCCATCCCAGCAGATCGGGGATCACTTTGCCTTGACTGCAGACCACGCGAATGGCGTTGTCCGACACCAGGGCTCGAAAACGTTCCCGGGCCTGGTCCGGGTTTTCGGCGTACCCGGATTCGGAAAGCAATGGCTCCTCGATGATTTCGACACCGAGCTTCTCCGCCAGCGGCGCCACGGACTGCACGCAACGCAGCGGGGGAGCCGAGTAGACCTCGGATGCGCCGAATGCCAACAGATTCGACGTGAGGGCCTGCGCCTGCGCCTCGCCGTCGCGGTCGAGCGGACGCTGATCGTCCGGACCGTTGAAGCGGTCCCTGCGGCCCGCTTTGGCATGCCGGACCAACAGCACGGTCTGGGTACGCGCGGGCAGCCGGGTGAAGGCGCGCACCACCTGCCGGTCCATCGGATACGACAGTTGGTCCATCACCCGATCCAGCGGATGCCAGCTGAGCACGTCCACCTCGGAGTTGACCGTGAATTCCCCGCCCACCTGTTCGGCGGCCCAATAGTCGACCCGCTTCAGCTTGCGATGACCGGGGATCGGGTAGGTCACGTGGCCGAGGTAGCGGCCGAGCCTGCTCTCCAGCCCGGTTTCCTCCCTGACCTCGCGGACCGCGGCCAGCACCGGCGTCTCACCCGGGTCGAGCTTGCCCTTCGGCAGCGACCAGTCCTCGTACTTGGGACGGTGGACGAGGGCGATCTCGATCGCACCCGTGGACGACTCACGCCACAGCACCGCTCCCGCGGCGTGGATATTGGCGGTGACGCGGGGATCCCAGAAGGGGCCCCCTTCCTGCTCGAACCCCGTTTTGGCGTTCACTGCTGATCTGGCCTCCGCAGCCGCATCAAGAACTCCTGATGATCTCTGATCTTGTCCCCGTCGCCGGAGGTGCCCGGCGACGCCCGCCACGTGCCGTCCGGTTGCAGCACCCAGCAGCGCGTGGTCGGCGACAGGGCCGAGTCGAAGACCCCGCCGAGTTGTTCGGTCAACCGCGGATCCTTCACCTGCGCCATCACCTCGACCCGGCGATCGAGGTTGCGGTGCATCATGTCGGCGCTGCCGATCCAGTACTGGTCCTGCGCCTGGAAGTGCATGATGCGGGAATGCTCCAGGAACCGGCCGAGGATGGAGCGCACCTCGATGTTCTCGCTCATGCCCGGCACGCCGGGGCGAAGGCCGCAGATGCCGCGCACCACGATCTGCACCGGCACGCCGGCTTGGGAGGCCCGGTACAGCGCATCGATGACCTCTTCGTCGACGATGGCGTTGGCCTTCATCCGGATTCGGGCGTCCTGCCCCTGACCCGCCAGCTCGGTCTCGCGCTGGATGCGCTCGATGATGCCGGAGCGCACGCTGTGCGGGGCGACGAGCAGATTGCGGTAGTTCTCCTTGCGCGAGTAACCGGTCAGCGAATTGAACAGGTCGGTCAGATCGGCGCCGATATCCGGTGCGGCGGTGAGCAATCCGACGTCCTCGTAGAGGCGGGCGGTCTTCGGGTTGTAGTTGCCGGTGCCGATGTGGCAGTAGCGCCGGATGGTGGCGCCCTCGCGGCGGACCACCAGGCAGGTCTTGCAGTGGGTCTTCAGGCCGATGAGGCCGTACACCACGTGCACGCCGGCCTGTTCCAGCGCGCGGGCCCACTTGATATTGGCCTGCTCGTCGAAGCGCGCCTTGATCTCGACCAGGGCCACGACCTGCTTGCCCGCCTCGGCGGCGTCGATGAGCGCGTTGACGATCGGGGAGTCGCCGGAGGTGCGGTAGAGCGTCTGCTTGATGGCGAGCACCTGCGGGTCCGCGGCGGCCTGTTCGATGAATCGCTGCACGCTGGTGGAGAACGAGTCGTACGGATGGTGCACCAGCACATCGCCCTCGCGCAGGGCGGCGAAGACATTGCGCGGCGTCTCACGCTCGCCGAAGGCGGGCGGCGTCGCCGGGACGTACGGGGTGTCCTTCAGGTTCGGCCGGTCGACGCCGTACACCTGCCAGAGGCAGGACAGGTCGAGCAGGCCGGGCACCTGGATGACGTCACCGGGATCGACGTCCAGCTCGCGCAGGAGCAGATCGAGCATGTGCTCGGTCATGTCGTCGGACACTTCCAGTCGCACCGGCGAACCGAACCGCCGCCGCGCCAGTTCCCGCTCCAGCGCTTGCAGCAGGTCCTCGTCGCGATCCTCGTCGACCTCGAAGTCGGCGTTGCGGGTGATCCGGAACGAGTGGTGCTCGACCACGTCCATGCCGGGGAACAGCAGGTCGAGGTGCGCGGCGATGAGCGCTTCCATCGGCAGGAAAGCGGCGATCGGGGAGCCGGATTCGGTGCGGCGCACGCGGACGAACCGATCGACGTTGTCGGGGACCTTGACGCGGGCGAAGTGCTCGCCGCCGGTCGCGGAATCCTTGACCGTGACCGCGAGGTTGAGGCTCAGACCGCTGATGTAGGGGAAGGGGTGCGCGGGGTCGACCGCGAGCGGGGTGAGGACCGGGAAGACCTGATCCTGGAAGTAGCCGGACAGGCGCAGGCGTTCGTCCTCGTCCAGATCGCTCCAGTCGATGATCGCGATGCCCTCCGCGGTCAGCGCGGGCAGCACGCTGTCGAGGAAGACGCGGGCATGCCGCACCGCGATCTCCTGGGTGCGCGTGGCGATCAATTCCAACTGCTCGCCGGGGGAGCGGCCGTCGGCCGAGCGCACCAGCAGGCCGGTCTCGGCACGGCGTTTCAACCCGGCCACCCGCACCATGTAGAACTCGTCGAGATTCGACGCGAAGATCGCCAGAAACTTCGCACGCTCCAGCAACGGCAGCGACTCGTCCTCGGCGAGGGCGAGCACGCGGGCGTTGAAGTCGAGCCAGCTCAATTCGCGATTGAGGTAGCGATCGCGGGGCAACCGCACCGCCGACGAGTCGGCCGACAGGGGTGTCGCCGCTGGGGGTGGCGTGGGAAGCAACGGCTGCTGCTTGACGGTTTCCGTATCGCTCACGCCAACGATCATCCCCTACCGGAGAGGTCATGTGCATCCCGCGACCGGGATCGTCATGTGTCTCACGCCACCATGGCGACCGGCTAGCACACGTGCGGAACGGGTTCGTGAACGCCGCCCGGCCAGCCGATGTCGTGCAGGACAGCACGCGTCGCGTTTCCGGCCCCGAGGGCCACCGCGCGGTCGAGGTCGGCGGCGGTGTCGACGTCCAGGCGCAGGCCCGGCCAGTCCCCGGCGAGATCGACCGCGCCCGCGTCGATATGGCTGCGTGCCGAGCCAGGGCCGAAACGGGGATCGAGCGCGGCGACCGGGTCGCGGACCACCAGCGCGGCGGTGCCGCTGCCCTCGTGATCGATCACGATCGAGCGCAGTCCGCGCGGGGCGGCGGCGAGCATGTCCGACAGTTCGTCCGGGCGCAGCGCGGGCAGATCGGCTTGCAACGCGAGCAGATCGATCGGGCCGTGCGCGCCGCGCAGCGCGGCGGCGGTGGCGGCGAGCGCGGTGTTGAGCCCGTCGGCGTGCTGCTGACGCGGTTCCGGGTGGACTTCGGCGCCGAGCGTGCGGGCCAGATCGGCGACGGCGGGGTCGGGCGTGACCACGGTGACCGACACGACCTCGCCGACCGCGGCGGTGGCGGTCACGGTGTCGGCGAGCATCGCCAGCACCAGCCGGGCCCGGTGCTCCGGGCGCAGCCGGTCGGCCAGTCGGCTCTTGGCCCGATCGAGGCTCTTGACCGCGATCACGGCATGCACGGCGTGCGGGCGCATGCGGGCAATCCTTCCATGGCATATTGGGCTGATGACGAGGGCGGCTGTGCTGGGCGCGGGATCGTGGGGCACCGCGTTCGCGAAGGTGTTGGCGGAGGCGGGAACCGAGGTCACGATCTGGGCCAGGCGGCCGGAGGTCGCCGCGACGCTGGCCTCCGAACATCGCAATCCCGATTACCTGTCGGATATTCCGCTGCCGCCGGTCGCGGCCACCCACGACCCGGCGGTGGCGCTGGAGGGAGCCGACATCGTCGTGCTGGCGGTGCCGTCGCAATCGCTGCGGGCCAACCTCGCGGAATGGAAGGGATTGATCCCCGGCGACGCCACGCTGCTGAGCCTGGCGAAAGGCATCGAGACCGGCACGCTGCTGCGGATGAGCGAGGTGATCGCGGAGGTCAGCGGCGCGGATGCGAGCCGGATCGCGGTGCTGTCCGGGCCGAACCTGGCGCGCGAGATCGCGGTGGGCCAGCCCGCCGCGACCGTGGTCGCCTGCTCGGACAACGAGCGCGCGGTCGCGGTGCAGCACGCCTGCGCGACCGGATACTTCCGGCCCTATACCAACACCGATGTGGTCGGCTGCGAAATCGGCGGCGCCTGCAAGAACGTCATCGCGCTCGCCTGCGGTATCGCGTCGGGGATGGGTCTGGGCGACAACTCGATCGCCAGCCTGATCACCCGAGGGCTGGCGGAGATCATCCGGCTCGGGGTGGCCCTCGGCGCGGAGCCGGTGACGCTCGCGGGCCTGGCCGGAGTCGGCGATCTGGTCGCCACCTGCACTTCCCCGTTGTCGCGCAACCGGTCGTTCGGTCATGTGCTCGGCGCGGGCGGTTCCATGGACGCTGCCCAGTCGGCGACTCATGGCCAAGTCGCCGAGGGTGTGAAGTCCTGCACATCGGTGCGCGCGCTGGCCGAGCGGCACGGTGTCGAGATGCCGCTGACCACCGCGGTGCATCAGGTCTGTCACGAAGGGCTCTCCGTGCGCGAAGCCGTCGGCAACCTGCTCGGGCGGCGGATGAAGCCGGAGTGATCCCGGCTCGCCGTGGCGGGAGTGTCCGGGACGGTCAGCGGTGGGATCGCGTTCCGAAACGGGTACGGTTCGGGGCATGACGAACCGGATCAGGGTGGCTGTGGTGTTCGGCGGGCGCAGCAACGAGCACGCCGTGTCCTGCGTATCGGCCGGCAGCGTGCTGCGCCACCTGGATCAGGAGAAGTACGAGGTCGTGCCGATCGGCATCACCGCGGAGGGTCGCTGGGTGCTGGGCGGTTCGGACGTGGCCGCGCTCGGCATCCACGATCGCGCCCTGCCCTCGGTGGACGCCACCGGCACGGCACTGACCCTGGCCGCGGACCCCAGCCGCTCGGGGGCGCTGATCGCGCTGGACGATCCCGGCGCGGCGCTCGGTTCGGTCGACGTGGTGTTCCCGATCCTGCACGGACCGTTCGGTGAGGACGGCACCTTGCAAGGAATGCTGGAACTCGCAGGAATCCCCTATGTCGGCCCCGGCGTACTGGCCAGCGCGGCGGGCATGGACAAGGAATTCACCAAGAAACTGCTCGCGGCGGAGGGGCTGCCGGTCGGCACCCAGGTGGTGTTGCGGCCCGGCGACGCGACGGTCGGCGAGGAGGACCGGCAGCGCTTGGGCCTGCCCGTGTTCGTCAAACCGGCGCGCGGCGGATCCTCGATCGGCATCACCCGCGTCACCGACTGGAACGAGCTGGACGCGGCCATCGCCGCCGCACGCGCGCACGACCCGAAGGTGATCGTCGAAGCGGGGATCGTCGGACGCGAGGTGGAGTGCGGGGTGCTGGAATTCCCGGACGGCCGGGTCGAGGCGAGCGTGGTCGCGGAGATCCGGATGCCGGAGACCGGCGTCACCACCGACGGCCCCGGGTTCTACGACTTCGACACCAAGTACCTCGACGACGTCTGCGAATTCGACGTCCCCGCGAAACTGGACGACGAGGTGTCCGACCGGATCCGGGAATTGGCCGTGCGCGCGTTCCGGGCCCTCGACTGCCAGGGCCTGGCGCGGGTGGATTTCTTCGTCACCGAGCAAGGGCCGGTGATCAACGAGATCAACACGATGCCGGGATTCACCGCGATCTCCATGTACCCGCGCATGTGGGAGGCCACCGGCATCGATTACGCCGCGCTCGTCTCCACCCTCATCGAAACCGCGCTCGTCCGCGGCACCGGTCTGCGCTAGGGCGCGGCGGCGCGGTAGCGATCCGGCGAGCAATCACCGGGTGCCCGGCCAGTTATCGGCGATACGTGGAATCGGGCGGGACCGCGCGGAGTCCTCGGGAGATCAGTACGAGCTCCCGCAGCGCATCGGACATCTTTCGTCGGCTGCGACCCGGGGCCCGACGGTTGCTGAAGAATCGCCACTCGAAATCTCCGGATGATCGGGCGGACGCGGGGAACGCGATCCCGCGCGCGACGTCCGCGGCATGCTCGACATCCACGCCGGGACCGGGCAGCGAGCGCTGCGCGAGGCGCGTCAGTTGGGCAGCGGTCCCGGGTCGATCGGCTGGAGCGGAAGGTTGGCGGTGATGGTGTCGGAGACTTCTTGCAGCGGGGTCGGACCCGATCCGTCGGGGACGGTGAGCGCGACGTAGGTCCCCCGGTCGACGGCGAACCACGTGCTCGCTTTGGCGGCCTGGTCGCGGACCTCGAACCACTGCACGCCGTTCACGACCTGCAGCGGCGAAGCGCGGTTGAACTCCAGCGGGCGATCCAGCCCGCAGCGCAGCACGATCGGGTCGCCGCCTTCGGCGCGCTGCCACGCGCGGGTGGCCGGTGGAGCGGGTTCGACCAGGGTCGATTTCGTGAACTCGCCCAGGTCCGCAGGCAGGGCGGGCAGCAGGGCGGCGCAGGCCGGGCCCTCCGCCGCCGGAGCAGGGACGGGGCCGAGCACCAGCGGTTCCCGCTCGACGGGCGCCCGGCGCGCGAGCACGGCGGCCACGAGCACCGCGACGACCAGCACGACCGGAAGCGCCACCGCCGTGGCGATGAGCGCGGGCGGGTACTGGTGTGCCCGGGCCGGCGCGGGTTCGCTGTCCGGCTCGGCGACGCCGGCTTTCTCGCCGTCCGCGCTCTTCGCGGCGGAGGCGGCAGCGGTCTGCGTGTCATCGTCCGCGCCGCTCGAGGACGAGGGCTCCCTCGGGGCGTTCCCCGGGTCCGTCGCATCGGTGTGTTCGTGCCCGGGCTCCGCCGAATCACGGTCCGACGAATCCGCCGCCATGCTCACCGATCCTTTCTTCCTCGCGCGTCGGCGCTGGTCGCCGCCCCCGCCGCAGGGCGAGGGGCCGGGTGGTACTCGAGTGCCTCCGAAAGGGTACCGTCGGGCTCGTTCCAGCAAGCAGCGCGCCGGAAAGGATCGGTCATCAGCGCCAGCAGGGCCCCGAGGACAGTGCGTGAACTGGGCGAGTTCGCGCTGATCGAGCGCATCAACGCGGGCCGCGTGCAGGCGCCGGGTGTCCTGCTCGGCCCCGGCGACGACGCGGCGCTGGTCGCGGCGCCGGACGGCCGGTTCGTGGTCACCACCGACATGCTCGTGCAGGACCGGCACTTCCGGCTGGACTGGTCCGGTCCCGAGGACGTCGGCCGCAAGGCGATCGCGCAGAACGCCGCCGACGTGGTGGCCATGGGGGCGACGCCGACCGCGTTCGTCGTAGCGCTCGGCTGCCCGGCCGACACCCCGCTCGAGGTGATCGACGGCCTCGCCGACGGCATGTGGGCCGAAGCCGCAAGGGCGGGGGCGTCCATCGCGGGCGGCGACCTGGTTCGCAGCCGCGAACTGGTCGTCTCCGTCACCGCCTTCGGCGATCCCGGCCGCGGCGCGCCGGTCACCCGGGCGGGAGCGCGCGTGGGCGATGTCGTCGCGGTGGCGGGCCGCCTCGGCTGGTCGGCCGCTGGACTGGCCGCCTTCACCGCCGGAGCGACCGGACCCGAAGTCGCGGAAGCCCTTGCGGCGCATCGTGTTCCGCAACCGCCGTACGCGCTAGTGCTGGACGCGCTGGGACGCGGGCGACAGGGAGGAAAGAAACTTTCTATAGCGCAGCGCATTTCGCCTGCCGAGACCGATGCCCCCGATATCGGCCTGCACGCGCTGACCGATGTGTCCGACGGGCTGCTCGCGGATCTGGGTCACATCGCGTCGTCCTCGGGTGTCGCCATCGACCTGGATTCGGCCGCCCTGCGCGACCCGGCGCTGGAATCCGTCGCGGCCCTGCTGGAAGCCGATGCGGCGCAATGGATCCTGACCGGCGGCGAGGACCATGCCTTCGCGGGCGTCTGGGCGCCGGGCCGCGCGCTACCGCCCGGATGGGTCGCGATCGGGCGGGTTGTGGCCGGTCGCGGGCTCACCGTCGACGGTGTGGCGCAGACCGGCGACGGCGGGTGGGAATCGTTCCGTGGGGCGGACTCGTCATCCGGCGACCGGCCACGCTAAGTTGTGCGGTCATGGGCGCGAAACCACTGTCGGAAATCATGGATCCGGGATGGGCGAAGGCACTCGAGCCGGTGGCGGATCGGATTGCCGCCATGGGCGAATTCCTTCGTGCCGAGAACGCCGCCGGCCGTGGCTACCTGCCCTCGGGTGACAACGTCCTTCGGGCCTTCCAGCGTCCGTTCGACGCGGTGCGCGTGCTCGTCGTCGGCCAGGATCCGTATCCCACGCCGGGCCACCCGATGGGACTGAGTTTCTCCGTCGCGCCGGACGTTTCGCCGATCCCGCGCAGCCTGGCCAACATCTTCGCCGAATACAGCAAGGATCTCGGTCACCCGACGCCGTCCTGCGGCGATCTGAGCCCGTGGTCGGATCAGGGAGTCCTGATGCTGAACCGCGTGCTCACCGTGTCGCCCGGCAAGCCGGCCTCACATCGCGGCAAGGGGTGGGAGGCGGTCACCGAGCAGGCGATCCGCGCCTTGGTCGCCAGGGACGAGCCGTTGGTCGCGATCCTGTGGGGCCGCGACGCGGCGACGCTCAAACCGCTGCTGACCGAAGCCGAGGTGCCCTACATCGAGTCCGCGCATCCGTCGCCGCTGTCGGCGTCTCGTGGATTCTTCGGTTCCCGCCCCTTCTCGCGAGTGAACGAATTGCTCGACGAACTGGGGGCCGAACCGGTTGACTGGCGCCTGCCCTGAATCGGGCGTCTGTGTGTGATCGACCGAGTTAACGAGTGAGGAGCTGTTCCATGCACAACACCACCGTCCGCGGCGCGCTGCGCGGCACGACCGCGACCCTGGCCTTCTGCGCCGCTCTCAGCAGCGGCGCCGCCGTCGCGAGTGCGGCCCCGCTGCGGCTGGAGCCCGCTACGGAGACCACCACGGCTCCGGTCGCCGAGGAATACACCTCGACCGGCTCCTCCACCATCTCCGCGTCGGTGAACGCCAAGATCGCGTGCCTGTTCTTCGCGGGCAATCTCGCCTGCTGAACCCTCGAAACGCCGGGTTCGCGCCAGCGCGGCCCGGCGTTGTGCGATCCTACGGATCGTGAGTAATGCGAACTATCTTCTCGAACCGTCCCGGCTCCGGCTGCGCGGTTCGGGCGGAATCGAGCTGGCCGCCGATCAGTTCGGCCCGGTCGACGGCCCGCTCGTCGTCTTCTTGCACGGTGGCGGGCAGACCCGCCATTCGTGGAAGAAGACCGGCGCCCGGCTCGGCGCGTCGGGGATGCGGGTCGTCACGGTCGACGCCCGCGGCCACGGCGACAGCGAGTGGGCGCCGGATCGCGACTACCGGCGCCAGACCATGGTCGACGACCTGCTGCTGGTACTGGAACAGCTGGGCGAGCCCGCGGTGGTCGTCGGGGCCAGCATGGGGGGAATCACCGGTCTGCTCGCCACCGCGCGGCCCGGCGGAGAGGCGATCACCGCGCTGGTGCTCGTCGACATCGTGACCCGGCCCGAGCCGGAAGGGGTGGCCCGAGTGATCGACTTCCTCGGCAAGCATCGCGACGGCTTCGACAGTCTCGAACAAGCCGCCGACGCGGTCGCCGAGTACCTGCCGCACCGCCCGCGCCCGAAGAGCCCCGAGGGACTGCTGCGCAATCTGCGCGAGCGCGACGGTCGCTGGTACTGGCACTGGGATCCGGACATGCTCAGCGACCGGGTCGAGGATCCGTCCGCGATGATCGAGCCGATGGAGGACGCGGCGCGGGCGCTGCGCATCCCGGTGCTGCTGGTGCGCGGCATGCGCTCGGACGTGGTGAGCGCCGAGGGAGCCGAAGCCTTCCAACGGCTCGTGCCGCACGCTCAACTGGTGGAGATCGGCGGCGCCGCGCACACCGCGGCCGGTGACGACAACGACTCGTTCACCGACGCGGTGGCGAAATTCGTGCTCTCGACCCGGGAGTGACGCCCGATCAGGCGAGCCCGGCGTAGTCCGGTTTGCGCTTCGCGACGAACGCGTCGACACCTTCGCGTCCGGCGGCGGAGCCCGCGGCCGCTGCGATCCCGTCGCGCTCGCTGTCGAGCTGATCGCTCAAAGTCGCCGTGTCCGACTGCCGCAACAGCGACTTGATGCTCGCGTGGGTGGAACGCGGCCCGGCGGCCAGGGTCCGCGCGAGGCGCTGCGCCTCCTCGGCGATCTCGGCGTCGGGAACCAGCCTGCTCAGCACGCCGAGGCGCACCGCGTCGCCGGCGTCGAGGACGGCGTCGGTGAGCAGGATCTCGCGCGCCCGCGCCCGCCCCACGATGCGCGGCAGCGTCCAGGACATGCCGCCGTCGGGGCTCAGGCCGATGCCGGGATAGGCCGGACGCAGTTTGGTGCCGGGTCCGCCGAGGGCTATGTCGGCCAGGCAGACCAGGCTCATACCCGCGCCCGCCGCCCAACCCTGCACCGCGGCCACCACCGGAACCGTCGTAGCGTCCAGCGCGCGCACGAATTCGTGCAGGTCGGTGGCGAGACCGTGGATGTGCGCCGAGCGGTCCTGCGCCGCGGCGAAACCGCGCACGTCGCCACCCGCGCAGAAGTTCGCGCCCACGCCGCGCAGCAATACCGCGCCCACCTCGGAGCCGAGCGAGCGCAGTGCGGCGGTGCCCGCGTTGATGCCGGCGAAGTCCATGGATGTGCCGTTGGCGGAAGTGGCGATGGTGATCTGGAGGACGCCGTCGACGGTCGTCACGTACCCGGCTTGCTCGCTGGTGGTCATGTTCTGCACCTTAATCGGCGCGTCCGGGCGCGAGCCCTCGGTGGTCCGCGGCATCCGGGCGCGGGAGAGACACGAACTCTATGGCCGAATTATGTCGCCTAGGGGCTGTCCTCTGCGGAGTCGGCGTGCATCGTGGGCGTGCGCACCATGCGCACCTCGATCGCGGCGGTGAATGCCTCGACCTTGCGCGTGCCGTCGAGCACGAAACCGTGCCGCCGGTAGAACGCCTGGGCGCGCGCGTTCTGCTCGAACACCCACAGCGAGCACGGAGCGGCCGGATCGAGCGCGGCGCGAATCAGCTCGTCGGCGACTCCGCTGCCGTGCCAGGAGGAACGCACGTACAGGGCGTGCAGCTCGAGCGGGGTCACCGCGTCCGCGTCGCCGGGCGGGCCCGCGCTGGAGAATCCGATCACCACGTCGTCGACGATCGCGACCTGCGTGCGGCCCGGATAGCGCGCCCGGTCGCGCTCCCACTGCTCGGCTCGCCGCCCGATGTCGAAGGCGTCGAGCACGTGCGCGGGCACCAGCCCCCGGTACGCCTCGCGCCAGCAGGCGATGTGGCATTCGGCGAGGCTGTGGACGTGCTCGGCGCTGAGCGGCTGGACCCGCCACGGACGCTCGGTCACCGCGGCCATGCGCGGCCCGCACTCATGACGACGCCCCGGACCACCCGATACGGGTGCCGGGGCGTGTGCCGGCGGTGCCGGTCAGCCGGAGGGCGGATCAGCCGCGGGCGACCTTGCCCGCCTTCAGGCAGGAGGTGCACACGTTCATGCGCCGGGTGTTGCCCGGGGCGACCTGCGCGCGCACGGTCTGGATGTTCGGGTTCCAACGACGGTTGGTGCGCCGGTGCGAGTGCGAGACCGACTTCCCGAAGCCGGGGCCCTTGGCGCAGACGTCGCAGACGGCAGCCATAGTCGCGAACTCCTTCATGTCAATGGTGGGGACCGCCGCCTTCGCGGTGCGGCGCGTCCTCGTGCAATGTCGAGTGTGTGCCCTGCCGGCGGAGAGCCGGCCAGCGCTGACCGGTGACGGCCGCGCGAGGCAACCCTGCAAGGGTAGCTGTGCCGCCTTCGATCCACCAAACCGGTCCCCGCGAACGAGTGCCGGATCGGTCGCCGGGCATATCCATTCTAATGACGCGGTCTTGCCGGTCGCCTGTCGGGACCGCCCGCTAACCTGGCGGGCGGTGGTGGCGCGTGGGTGGCGGAAGGGAGTGAGGTGACGGTGTCCGCAGCGCGAGACGTGATGGACGGCACGGCATTGCTGCGCTGGGGCCGCACCTGTCTCGCCGGCCTGGAGCAGCGGCGTGACGAGATCAACGCGCTCAACGTCTTTCCGGTGCCGGACGCCGACACCGGCACCAATCTGCTCGCCACCATGCGCGCCGCGGTGGAGGCGGGCGAGGGGGCCGCGCGGGCGAACGGGAGCGCGAGCGCCGTCGCCGTCGCGATGGCGCACGGCGCGACGGTCGGCGCCCGCGGCAATTCCGGCATCATCCTGTCCCAGGTGCTGCGCGGCGTCGCCGACACGGTGCACCGCGGTCCGTTCACGGCCGACAACCTGCGCGCCGCGCTGGCCAGGGCCTCGGAACTGGTCCGCGAGGCGCTGAGCGTGCCGATCGAGGGCACGATCCTCACCGTGCTGGACTGCGCGACCGCCGCGGCCGCCGGATGCCCCGACCAGGAATTGGCCGACGTGGCGCTCGCGGCGGCCGACGGCGCGGCCAAAGCGCTCGGTGACACGCCGTTCCAATTGGGTGTGCTGCGCCGGGCCGGTGTCGTCGACGCGGGCGCCCGCGGGCTGGTCGTGCTGCTGGACAGCTTGGTCGCCGTGACCAGAGGGGAGGCGCCGGCGCGGCCGGAGTACCCGCGGCCCGCGGCGTCCGCGCGTCCGGCGCCCGCTCGCGAGGCCGAACCGCAGTACGAGGTGATGTACCTGCTGACCGACTCCGACGAGCGGAGAGTGGCCGCGCTGCGCGCACGTCTTGGCGAACTCGGCGACTCGGTCGTCGTGGTCGGCGACGGAAGCGGGTCATGGTCGGCGCACGTGCACTGCGCCGACGCGGGTGCGGCGGTGGAGGCGGGCATCGCGGCGGGCAGGCTGAGCCGGATCCGCGTCGAGAACGTCGCTTTCGCGTCGCATGCCGAGCTGTCCGACGTGAGCATCGGCGCCGCCGATCGCAGTGGGGGCGCGGGTCGAGATCCGGGCGAACCATTCGATGGTGGTGCGTTCGGGACCGGGGCAACCCGCGTCGACGGCATCGCGGGGTCCGCCCCGGCCGCCGATTCGACGCAGGTGGTGGCCGGAGCGCTCGGCCCGAGCGCGGCGCCCGCGGGAGTTCCGGCCGATCGCGGGATTCTGGCGGTGGTCGCGGGCGCGGGCGCGGCGGCGCTGTTCGAGGACGCGGGCGCGGTGGTGCTGGCGGACGAACCCGTCACCGCGTCCACGTTGCTGGCCGCGATCCGGCGGATGCCCAACCGCGAGGTGCTGGTGCTGCCCAACGGCGCGCTGCCCGCGCACGAACTCGTCGCCGTCGGTGTCGCCGCGCGTGACGCCCACCGCGACGTGCTGCTGTTGCCCAGTGGGTCGATGGTGCAGGGACTGGCCGCGGTGGCGGTGCACGACCGCGGGCGGATCGCGGTGGACGACGCCTTCGCCATGTCGGAGGCGGCCGCCACCACGCGCTGGGGATCGCTGCGCGTGGCGACCGAGCGCGCGCTCACCATGGTCGGCACCTGTGCACCGGGCGATGGGCTCGGCCTGGCCGGGCACGACGTCGTCGTGATCGAGCGCGACGTGCGCGCCGCGGGACGGACGCTGCTGGACCGCCTGCTCGCCTTCGGTGGCGAGCTGGTCACCCTGCTGATGGGCGCCGCGGCGCCGGACGGACTCGGCGACGAGTTGGCGGCGTATATCGCGCGGCACTTTCCCGGTGTCGAGGTGATCGTGTATTCCGGTGGGCAACAGGGTGATTCGGTGCAGATCGGAGTGGAGTAGGGCATGGCGACACTGAGCGATCGGCTCGACCACATCCTCGGCGCGAAGGCGGCGGCCTCGCTCGCGGACGCCTTCGGGATGCAGACCGTCGAGGACCTGCTGCGGCACTACCCGCTGCGGTACGCGACGCAGGGGCAGCCGCTCACCGAGGAAGCGCCCGAGGACGGCTCGCACATCACCGTCATCGGACGGATCACCAAGGCCGAACTGCGGCCGATGCGCAACCGCCGCGGGTCGTTGCTGAAGGTGGTGCTCGACACCGGCGCGGGTCGCGGCGTCGACGTCACCTTCTTCCACGGCGACAAAGTGAAGTACGTGGTCCGCGAAGGCATGCGCGCGATGATGTCCGGCACCGTCAACTACTGGCGTCCCGGCCAGTGGAATCTGAGCCACCCCGGCTACCTGATCCTGCCGGAGACCGAGGGCGAGGACGACTCGGTCGGCGCGCTGACCAAGGTGCGCGGCGGCGGAGACCTGCGCGGCCTCGCCGAGAGCGCGAAAGGCGCGGCGGGCGTGGATACCTCCTTCATGGAACGCGAGTTCATCCCCGTCTACCCCGCGACCGCGAAGGTGCAGAGCTGGGACGTGCTCGCCTGCGTGCGTCAGGTCCTCGATCAGCTCGATCCGCTCGACGATCCGCTGCCGGAAGACCTGCTCGCCGAACGCGCGCTGCCCACCTTGTCCGACGCGTTGCGTCTGATCCACCTACCCGAGCGCAAGGGTGACATCGATCGGGCCAAGGATCGGCTGCGTTTCGACGAGGCGCTGGCTCTGCAATTGGTGCTGGCCGAGCGCAGGCACGAGGTGTCGGGGCGCAGGGCGCGCGCCTGCGCGCCACGGCCGGACGGCATCGCCGCGGCGTTCGACCAGCGGCTGCCCTTCGAGCTCACCGCGGGGCAGCAGCAGGTCGTCGCGGAGATCTCCGCCGATCTGGCTCGCGAGCAGCCGATGCACCGGTTGCTGCAAGGCGAGGTCGGCTCCGGCAAGACGATCGTCGCCCTGCACGCCATGCTGCAGGTGGTGGACGCGGGACTGCAGTGCGCGCTGCTCGCCCCGACCGAGGTGCTCGCCGCGCAGCACTATCGGTCGCTGCGCGGCATGCTCGGCGAGCTGGGCGCCGCGGGCGAACTGGGCGCGGCCGACCACGCCACCCGCGTGGTGCTGGTGACCGGGTCGATGTCGGCCGCGGCCAAGAAGGCGGCGCTGCTGGAAGCGGTGACCGGAGAGGCGGGCATCGTGATCGGCACGCACGCGCTGATCCAGGACAACGTCGAGTTCTTCGACCTCGGCATGGTGGTGGTCGACGAACAGCATCGCTTCGGCGTCGAGCAGCGGGACGCCTTGCGCGCCAAGGCGAAAGCCGGGACCAGTCCGCATCTGCTGGTGATGACCGCGACGCCGATCCCACGCACCATCGCCATGACGACGCTCGGCGATCTGGAGACCTCCACCCTCACCGAACTCCCGAAGGGCCGCTCGCCGATCGTCTCCAAGGTGGTGCCGCGCAGACAGCACCCGAACTGGGTGGATCGCGCTTGGGAGCGGATCGTGGAGGAGGTCGCCGCCGGGCGCCAGGCGTACGTGGTGTGTTCGCGTATCGGCGACGACGAGGAGACCGCGGGCAGATCCCGCAACGGGCGCGCGAAGAACGGCGACGGTGAGAAGGAAGGACCGACCACCCAGGCCGTGCTCGACGTGTTCGAGATGCTGCGCGCGGGCCCGCTGTCCGGCGTGCGGGTCGGCCTGCTGCACGGCAGGCTGCCGGCCGACGAGAAGGACCAGGTGATGCGGGCGTTCAACGACGGATCGGTGGACGTGCTGGTGTGCACCACCGTGGTCGAGGTCGGCGTGGACGTGCCCAACGCGACGGTGATGGTGATCGTCGACGCCGACCGGTTCGGCGTCAGCCAACTGCATCAGCTGCGCGGCCGGATCGGCCGGGGCGAGCACCCCGGCCTGTGCCTGCTGATCACGGACGCCGCGCCGGGCGGGTCGGCCATGGCTCGGCTGGACGCGGTCGCCGCAACCACCGACGGCTTCGAACTCGCGGTGCTCGACCTGCGGACCCGCCGCGAGGGTGACGTGCTCGGCGCCGCCCAGTCCGGCACGGCCCGGTCGCTGCGGCTGCTGTCGCTGCTGGACGATCTCGAGGTCATCACCGCCGCGCAGGAATTCGCCCGCGCGGTGGTGGCCGCCGACCCGGGGCTGCGCAGGCATCCCGGCCTCGCGGGAATGATGCACGCGGCGGTGGATTCCGAGCGTCTGGAGTACCTGGCGAAGTCCTGACTGCACGGGCGCTCTTCCCGCCACAGGTCGCGCGGTATGCCGAAATCCTCGGCTGCTCCCCGCAACGGATCGTCGGCTCGCTCTCCGGTTCGAGGTGTGGGTGCATGCGTGGTGGTGTCGCCGCCGCGCCCATACGCTCTGCGGTTGGAGGTGTGGGTGCATGCGTGCGTGGTGCCGCCGCACCCATACGCTCACCGCTTCGAGGTTCGCGTCCATGTATGGCGGTGCCGTCGCCGCGCCCATACGCTCTGTGGTTCGAGGTGTGGGTGCATGCGTGGCGGTGCCGTCGCCATACCCTTACGCTCGCTGCTTCGAGGTTCGCGTCCGTGTGTGGCGGCGGCGGCGCACCGATACGCGCACTGGGGGAGCCGAAGAGTTCAGCGCCGCACGGCGGACTGGCGGGCGCGGTTGTGTGTGGTGTTCTGGTCAGACGGCGGCGAATGAACCGCAGCGCTGCGGCCGTTTCAAGGCCGCGACCTCGTCTACGCCCACGAAGGAGCGGTCTCGGGCCCGGCGTCTGGAAAAGCCCGACCGGAACCAGGTCACGTCTCGAGTCCGCGCACGCCGAGGGTCCGGACGATCCGCGCCGTGGTCGTCCGGAACAATTCGCCGGAATCGGAGTGGTCAGCGCCCGAGCCGCGGGTAGGGCAGGTCGGTGCTGGTGTGCTCGGCGATCGCCAACGGACTGCCGATGTGCGGGAAGGCGCGCTGTGGGCACGCCGGGCGCTCGCACACTTTGCAGCCCGCGCCGATCGGGACCGAAGCCGCCGGGTCGTCCAGTTGCAGCCCGGCCGAGTACACCAAGCGGTCGGCGTATTCGATATCGCAGCCGAGGCCGATGGCGAAGTTCTTCGCCGCGGTGCCGAACCCGTGCGGGGTGATCGCCGCGGTGCGCGCGATCCACAGATACCGGCGGCCGTCGGGCATCTCGGCCACTTGGGTGAGGATCCGGCCGGGATTGGAGAAGGCCTCGTGCACCACCCACAGCGGGCAACTGCCGCCGACCCGGGAGAAGTGGAACGCGGTCGCGGACTGGCGTTTGGAGATGTTGCCGGCCCGGTCGGTACGGACGAAGAAGAACGGAACGCCACGCTGGCCCTGCCGTTGCAGGGTACTGAGCCGATGGCAGATCGTCTCGAACCCGACCTCGAAACGCAGACCGAGCAGGTCGATGTCGTAGCGCAGTTCCTCGGCCGAGCGCAGGAATCGGCCGTAGGGCAGCACCAGCGCGCCCGCGAAGTAATTGGCCAGCCCGATGCGCGCCAGCGTGCGGGATTCGCCGGTGAGCGAGGGGCTCTCGGCCAGCACGGCATCCAGCTCGGCCCCGTACAGCAGCAGGCCGAGCGTCGTCGCGATCTGGAAAGCGCGCTGGCCAGGACGCAACCGGCGAGCGAGCGTGAGCGTGCGGGTCTCCGGGTCGTAGTGGCGCTTGGGGACGGTGGGGTCGGCGCCGTCGCCGCGCACCAGAACGGTGACGCCGGCGCGCTCCTCGGCGATGCGGGCGAGCTGGCGGTCGAGCGAGCCGATGGTCAGCCCGGAGTTCTCGAACAGTTGCTCGGCGGCGATGTCCAGTTGTGGGATGTGGTTGTGGTGGTCGTAGAAGAAGTCGCGCACGTCCTCGTAAGGCATGGGCACACCGGGCGCGCCCGCAGGCGCGGACACCCGCGCCGACAGCAGGTCGAGCTGGTCGGTGGCGGCGCGTAGTCGGCGATGCATGGCGACGACGATCCTGGCGACTTCCGGTTGGCGGGTCGCCAGCTCTTCCACCTCGGTCAGCGGCGCGGTGTGCCCGCCCGCGGCGTCGACCAGCACTTCGTGCAGGTCGGAGACGAGCCGGGCGTCGGAATCCGCGGCGAAGAACTGGACATCCAGATCGAAGGTGGAATTCAGTTTCAGCAGTACGGGAATGGTGAGGGGGCGCTGGTCGCGCTCGAGCTGATTGAGGTAGCTCGGCGACAGATCCAGCGATTTCGCCAGAGCCGCCTGAGTCATCCTCCGCTCTTCACGCAATCGCCGAAGCCGGGCGCCCGCATACATCTTGCGCACGTGCACGATGGTAGCTGCGATTATTTGCAATCATCGCAATAACGCGCGTTATTACACACAAAACTCTGCTTTTGCCAGGTGTCCAGCAATGCATTCGATCTGCGTAGCGTGCGAAGAGAGGTTTTGCCGTCGCGGAAGTCGAGGACACCCTTCCCTACCGAACGATTGCTTGGTTCAATCGATCGGTTCCGGTATCCCGCTCCGGCGCCAGGAAGTGAGTAGAACGAATGCCCGATCCCGACGAACTCGTGCGTGCGATGTGCCGAAGCTGGTCCGATCCCGATCCGGACCGGATCAGCGCGTACTTCGCCGAGGACGCCGTCTACCACAACATTCCGATGGAGCCCATTGTCGGCCGCGCCGCCATCCGCGACTTCATCGCAGGCTTCCTGACCACCTTCGAGGCCATCGATTTCGACATCCACCACCAGATCGCCGCGGGCAACGTGGTGATGAACGAGCGCACCGACACCCTCCGCTCCGCCGGGCGCGAGACCCCGCTCGCGGTCATGGGCTTCTTCGAAGTCGCCGACGGCGTCATCACCACCTGGCGCGACTACTTCGACATGGCCGCCATCAACCGCGCTTTCGGCCTGTAGGAGCCTCAGCCGAAAAGATCGTTCGCGGATTCGGCCGTAGCCGCCTTGCGCGTCCAGGACTCGAGCTGGTCGAGATCGGTGCACCCGGCGATCTCGGCTCGGGTCCTCGCCGGGATGTCGATCCCGCGTGCTTCCAATACAAGGAAGAGAGCTCGCACCGCTTCTTCGGTCCGCCCCTCGTCGCGTCCTTGCGCCACGTACTTACGGGCGAAATCGCTCTGGTACTCGTACTTGAAGGTCGACGTCATCAGTTCCTCCAGTCGATGCCGGGCCGTCTTCGACAGTGCCGCGACAACAAGGTCATAGTACATTTTCGCCCGCTCGTCATCGGTACTCTGCAGTCCGGCGACACCACGCGGCCACCTGAGCGTCCGGTGTGACGATCATCAGGAAGACCGGGCACTGCAATCGAGCCCGGAGAGTGCTGACATACACCGGCCAAGCCCACTGTCGGGAGCGGTCACGACCGAGCTGCACTTCCAGCACGATGCCGGCCACGGCGATTCCCGCCGAATCGGTGCAGATCAAGGCGACATCGCCCCGGAACTCGGTGGGGCCGACGTCCGTGTAGTCGGATGACTCCGTGCGCGCGTCAGCGTACTCGGGTAGGGAGATGCCGAACGCGTCGGTGAGTAGACCGGCCGCCAGAATCGGCCGCGACCGGAACATCTCTACGAGCACTTCGTGCTGCTGTGTCGGCATGAGGTGAAAGATAGTAGGGCGCAGCGACATTCGGATTTGTGAAGTGAATTTTCATATCGATGGAACCGAATCGAGGACAGGCGCGTCGAAGGTAGGCAAGAGGGGAAAGACGGTGTCGTAGTCGACTTGTGAGGAGGGGTAGCCGATGGAGCGTTGTTCCGGGTGTCATACGGCGTGGCGGCGAGGGATGCGGGCGCGGGCGCGGGAGTTGCTGGTGACGCGGCGGGAAGAACCGTGTGATCGGTACACCCGACGGCGGCGGCAACCGCCTCGGCCGGAACCGGAGTCCAGCTGAGATGCGGAAGATCGGTGCCCCCTTCGACAGGCGAAGGGGGCACCGAATCAGCGATCGGCGGGCAGGATCACCGCACGGCCGCCGCCGCGGCGACCATATTGCGGAGCGAGGCTTCCACCTCGGTGCGTCCCCTGGTCTTCAAGCCGCAGTCCGGGTTCACCCAGAGTCGTTCGGCCGGAATGGCTTTCAGCGCCGCGCGCAACGATGCGGTGATCTCGTCCACGCTGGGCACACGCGGAGAATGGATGTCGTACACGCCGGGGCCGACGCCGAGGTCGAATCCCGCCGCGTTGAGGTCGTCGAGCACCTCCATGCGCGAGCGTGCCGCCTCGATGGAGGTGACGTCGGCGTCCAGCCCGGCGATCGCGTCGATCACCTCGCCGAACTCCGAATAGCACAGGTGCGTGTGGATCTGCGTCGCGTCGGACACCCCGGAGGTCGCCAGCCGGAACGCCCGCACCGACCAATCGAGGTATCCCGGCTGATCGGCCGCGCGCAGGGGGAGCAGTTCCCGCAAGGCGGGCTCGTCGACCTGGATGATCCGGATGCCGGCCGCTTCCAGGTCCACGGTCTCCTCCCGGATCGCCAGCGCCACTTGGCGGGCGGACTCGTCCAACGGCTGATCGTCGCGCACGAACGACCACGCCAGGATCGTCACCGGGCCGGTCAGCATGCCTTTCACCGGTTTGCCGGTGAGCGACTGCGCGTAGCCGATCCACTCGACGGTCATCGGCTCGCGCCGCGCGACGTCTCCGAACAGGATCGGCGGACGCACGCAGCGCGTCCCGTAGGACTGCACCCACCCCTGCTCGGTCGTCGCGAACCCGTCGAGTTGCTCGGCGAAGTACTGCACCATGTCGTTGCGTTCCGGCTCGCCGTGCACGAGCACGTCCAGCCCCAGCTCCTCCTGCAGCGCGATGACGTCCGCGATCTCGGCGCGCATCCGGCGCACGTACTCCGCTCGATCGATCTCGCCTTTGCGCAGCGCGGCGCGCGCCAACCGGATGGCCGAGGTCTGCGGGTAGGAACCGATCGTCGTGGTCGGCAGCGCGGGCAGCCGCAAACGGTCCCGTTGCAGTTCCCGGCGTTGTTCGGCGGGCGCGCGGCGGTCGGCGTCCGGCCCGAGCGCGGCCAGTGCGGCCCGCACCCGCGGATCGTTCAGCCGCGGATCCGACCTGCGCGACGCCAGCGCCGCGCGCACCTCGGCCAACTCGGCGGCGATCGCCTCCGTGCCCTGGGTCAATCCGGTCGCGAGCAGGCGTACCTCCGCGACCTTCTCCGCGCCGAACGCCAGCCAGGACCGCAGTCGCTCGTCCAGCCCGGTTTCCGCGGCCAGCGAGTACGGTACGTGCAGCAACGAGCAGGAACTCGAAACCGCCACAGGCGCAGCGGATTCCGACAAGGCGCCGAGTGTGGCGACGGCCCGGTCGAGATCGGTGCGCCATACATTGCGACCGTCCACGACCCCCGCGACGACCAGCTTGCCCGCCAGCGCGGAAATGGTGGAGATGTCGGCGCCCGCGGTGAAGTCGAGGGCGACCCCCTCTATCCCCGTGCTCGCCAGCGCCGGCAGTGCGGCACCCGGCTGCCCGAAGTAGGTCGCGACGAGCACCGCAGGGCGCTCGGCGGCGTCGGCCAGTTCCTCGTAGGTGACCTGCACCAAGCCGATCTCCTCCGCCGTGAGGTCGGTGACCAGCGCAGGCTCGTCGATCTGCACCCACTCGGCGCCGGCGACGGCGAGCCTGCGCAGCAGCTCCCGGTACAACGGCAGCAACTCGATCAGCCGGGCCAGCGCCGAACCGCCGGTCGCCTTCGCCAGCTTCAGGAAGGTGATCGGCCCGATCACCACCGGACGCGCGGGCACGCCCAGTTCGAGCGCTTCGCGCAGTTCCGCCAGCAGCTTGTCCGGGTGCAGCGAGAAGGAGGTGTCCGGGCCGATCTCCGGTACCAGGTAGTGGTAATTCGTGTCGAACCACTTGGTCATCTCCAAGGGTTCGACGGCGTCGGTGCCGCGTGCGGCGGCGAAGTACCGTTCCAGCGGGTCCGTGATCCCTGCGACCCGGGGCGGCAACGCGCCGAGCAACTCGGCCGTGTCGAGCATCTGGTCGTAGTAGGAGAACGTACCGACCGGAATGGAGTCCAGGCCCGCGGCTTGTAATTCGGCGAACTGGGCGTGCCGGAGTTCGCGCGCCACGGCGTGCAACCGACCGGCGTCGATCTTGCCTGCCCAATAGGCCTCGGTGGCCCGCTTCAGTTCGCGCCGCGGCCCCACTCGTGGAAGCCCGAGAACCGTCGCGGTGAACGACTTTTGCTGTGCAACAGTCACGATGTTTCTCCATTGCTGAGGACGAAAGCCATCGCCATACGGGCAGGCGGAGAACCCGGTGACATGCCGGTGATGTTCCCGGCCGAGGAGCCCGACACGTCAGCTGGTGATCCGCGCGCCCAATCCACGAGGCGGTGGCCGCCGGATACGGCGTACCCGGCACGGCTGGCAGGTCTTCGGACTCGCGGGCACCGGCCGTGCGGGCCGGCATACGCCGGATAGCTCCCGATGGCCGACCTACTGGCCGTCGCTTCCCGAGTCGCGGAGCCTTCCGGCTCGGTGAACTCAGTGCCTGGTGACGGCGGTCGTTCCTGCATACCGCTGCGGGACAGTCCCGGATTCCCACCGGGTTCCCTCTCACCCGCCGTGACGTCGCCGCACGGGCGGGCTCGACTCCGTCGCGCGACGTCGGGGCTCCATCTCGTCGTGCTGCGGTGAACCAGCTGCCCACTCAGCATAGGACGCGGCGAGGCGAGCAGATCGCGAGGGATGTCACGCCGGCAATTGCCCGGCCCGCGCGACGCGCAGCGATCGGGCGCCTGCTTCCCGTTCCGGCTACCGGCCCGCCCGCGCATGCGGACTCGGATCGCTCCATCGGCCATCCGGACGTCGGGCCATCCGGTAACCACCTTCTCGAACTCGCCGTTCGCCTGGTCCGCAGGTGCGGACGCGGGTCAGGCGAACTCGGCTCGATACCGCGCCCGGCCATCGGGCACCTGTTCGACGGCCCACGCCCTCGGACCTCCGCACCGATCCCGGCCTCCGGACAGCACATCGGTTGCTGCCGCGGCGCCCATGTGTCGGGCCGGTGAACGCAACTTCGCAACGGTGCTAGCCGGTCTTGTGAAGAGGTTTGCGAAGGGGGCTTCTGTGTCGGTGCGGTTCACGCGGCCGGGTACCTTAGGTCAATGTTCTCGAAAGTCTTGGTTGCCAACCGTGGCGAGATCGCCATCCGCGCCTTCCGCGCGGCCTACGAACTCGGCATCGGGACGGTCGCCGTGTTCCCGTACGAGGACCGCAATTCGGTCCATCGGTTGAAGGCGGCGGAGTCGTACCAGATCGGCGAGCCGGGCCATCCGGTGCGGGCCTACCTGTCGATCGAGGCGATCATCGAGGCGGCCAAGTCGGCGGGCGCGGACGCGATCTACCCGGGCTACGGGTTCCTGTCGGAGAACCCGGATCTGGCGGCGGCGTGCGCGCGGGAGGGCATCACCTTCATCGGACCGTCGGCCGAAGTGCTCGAACTGGCCGGTAACAAGGCGCGGGCGATCGAGGCGGCGAAGGCCGCCGGGTTGCCGGTGTTGCGTTCGAGCGCACCGTCGTCGGACGTGGAAGAGTTGCTGGCGGCGGCGCGGGAACTGGAATACCCGATCTTCGTCAAGGCGGTCGCCGGTGGCGGCGGGCGCGGAATGCGCCGGGTCGCCGCGCCCGACCAGCTGCGCGAATCGATCGAGGCGGCCTCGCGGGAAGCGGAGTCGGCGTTCGGCGATCCGACGGTGTTCCTGGAGCAGGCCGTGGTGAACCCCCGCCATATCGAGGTGCAGATCCTGGCTGATCAGCACGGGAATGTCATGCACCTGTTCGAGCGGGACTGCTCGGTGCAGCGGCGGCACCAGAAAGTGATCGAGCTGGCGCCCGCGCCGAATTTGGACCCCGCATTACGCGAGCGGATCTGCGCGGACGCGGTCGCCTTCGCCAGGCAGATCGGCTACTCGTGCGCGGGCACCGTGGAATTCCTGCTGGACGAGCGCGGCAACCATGTCTTCATCGAGATGAACCCGCGCATCCAGGTGGAGCACACGGTGACCGAGGAGATCACCGACGTCGACCTGGTGCAGTCGCAGCTGCGCATCGCGGCGGGCGAGACGCTCGAGCAACTGGGTCTGAGCCAGGACGCCGTGACGATCCGCGGCGCGGCCTTGCAATGCCGGATCACGACCGAGGACCCGGCCAACGGATTCCGCCCCGACACCGGCCGCATCACCGCCTACCGCACGCCCGGCGGCGCGGGCATCCGCCTGGACGGCGGCGCGAACCTGGGCGCAGAGATCGGCGCCTACTTCGACTCCATGCTGGTCAAGCTCACCTGCCGGGGCCGCGACTTCGGCGCCGCGGTGGCGCGGGCGAGCCGGGCGCTGGCGGAATTCCGGATTCGCGGCGTGGCCACCAATATTCCGTTCCTGCTCGCGGTGCTGGACGATCCCGACTTCAGGGCGGGGCGGGTCACCACCTCGTTCATCGACGAGCGTCCGCAGCTGCTGACCCTGCGCAGGTCCGCCGACCGCGGCACCAAGATCCTCGACTACCTGGCCGACGTCACGGTGAACAAGCCGCACGGCGAGCGGCCGACCACGGTGTACCCGCACGACAAACTGCCCGCGATCGATCTGAGCGTGCCGCCGCCGGACGGCTCCCGCCAGCGCCTGCTGCGGCTGGGTCCGGAGGGTTTCGCGCGGGCGTTGCGCGAGCAGAAGGCGGTCGGCGTCACCGACACCACCTTCCGCGACGCGCACCAGTCGCTGCTGGCCACCCGGGTGCGCACCAACGGCCTGCTGGGCGTGGCGGGGCATGTGGCGCGGTTGACGCCGGAGCTGCTTTCGGTGGAGTGCTGGGGCGGTGCCACCTACGACGTGGGGTTGCGGTTCCTGTACGAGGACCCGTGGGAGCGGCTGGCGGCGTTGCGGGAGGCGATTCCGAACATCTGTCTGCAGATGCTGCTGCGCGGCCGCAACACCGTCGGCTACACCCCGTACCCGGAGGCGGTGACCCGCGCGTTCGTCTCGGAGGCGACCGCCACGGGCATCGACATCTTCCGTATCTTCGATGCCCTCAACAACGTGGACCAGATGCGTCCGGCCATCGACGCGGTCCGCGAGACCGGCACCGCGATCGCGGAGGTCGCGATCAGCTACACCGGGGATCTGGCGAATCCGGACGAGTCGCTCTACACCCTGGACTACTACCTGAAGCTGGCCGAGCAGATCGTGGACGCCGGCGCGCACGTGCTGGCGATCAAGGACATGGCCGGACTGCTGCGCGCCCCGGCCGCGACCAAGCTGGTCACCGCGTTGCGCAGCAATTTCGATCTGCCGGTGCACGTGCACACCCACGACACCCCCGGTGGCCAGCTGGCCACCTACTTGGCCGCGTGGCAGGCCGGAGCCGACGCCGTCGACGGCGCCAGCGCGGCGATGGCGGGCACCACCAGCCAGCCCGCGTTGTCGGCGATCGTCGCCGCGGCGGCGCACAGCGAGTACGACACCGGGTTGAATCTGCAGAACGTGTGCGACCTGGAGCCGTACTGGGAGGCGCTGCGGAAGGTGTACGCGCCGTTCGAGTCCGGTCTGCCCGCGCCGACCGGCCGGGTCTACACCCACGAGATCCCCGGCGGGCAGCTGTCCAACCTGCGCCAGCAGGCCATCGCGCTCGGGTTGGGCGACCGGTTCGAGGAGGTCGAGGCGAAGTACGCCGCCGCCGACCGGCTGCTGGGCCGTTTGGTGAAGGTCACCCCGTCCTCGAAGGTCGTCGGCGACCTGGCGCTGGCCCTGGTCGGCACCGGCGTCGACGTCGAGGACTTCGCCGCCGACCCGGGCCGCTACGACATCCCGGATTCGGTGATCGGCTTTCTGCGCGGGGAACTGGGCACACCCGCTGGTGGCTGGCCCGAACCGTTCCGCACCAAGGCGCTGGCCGGGCGCGGCGCGGCCAAGCCGGAAACCCCGTTGACGCCCGCGGACGAGAAGGGCCTCGCAGGCAGCTCCGAGGAGCGGCGGGCGACGTTGAACCGGTTGCTGTTCCCCGGCCCGACGGCCGAATTCCTCGCCCACCGCGAGAAGTACGGCGACACCTCCGGGTTGTCGGCCAACCAGTTCTTCTACGGCCTGCGCCGCGGTGAGGAACACCGGGTGCAGCTGGAGAAGGGCGTCACCCTGCTCATCGGCCTGGAAGCGATCTCCGAGCCCGACGAGCGCGGCATGCGCACGGTGATGTGCATCCTCAACGGGCAGCTGCGGCCGGTGTCGGTGCGCGACCGGTCGATCGCCAGCGAGATCCCGGCGGCGGAGAAGGCCGACAAGGCCAACCCGGGTCATGTCGCGGCGCCATTCGCCGGTGTCGTCACTCTCGCGGTGTCCGAGGGCGATTCGGTCGCGGCGGGCGACACCATCGGCACCATCGAGGCCATGAAGATGGAAGCCGCGATCACCGCGCCGCGCGCCGGCATCGTCGGCCGCGTCGCCATCGGCGCCGTGCAGCAGGTCGAAGGCGGTGACCTGCTCATCGAACTGGCGGTACGGGAGTCGTCGGCCGGATGACGCGGATCGTCGCGGGGACGGCGGGCGGACGGCGCCTGCGGGTGCCGCCGTCCGGCACCCGTCCGACCTCCGATCGCGTCCGGGAGGCGCTGTTCAGCGCGTTGGACGCCCGGCTGGACTTCGCGGGCGCGCGGGTGCTCGACCTGTACGCGGGTTCCGGCGCGCTGGGCTTGGAGGCGCTCTCGCGCGGCGCCGAGCACGCGCTGCTCGTCGAATCCGATCGCAAGGCGGCGGCCGTGGTTCGCGGCAATATCGCCGATCTCGGCCTGCCGGGCGCCGAACTGCGGGTGGCGACGGTGGCCAGTGTGCTGCAATCGGGCGGGGCGGGCGAGTTCGACCTGGTCTTCTCCGACCCGCCCTACGCGGTGGACAACGCCGTGGTGCTGGCCGACCTGAGCGCGCTGGCCGAACGCGGTTGGCTGCGTCCCGGTGCGCTGATCGTGCTGGAGCGCTCGGCGCGTTCGCCCGAAACAGTCTGGCCCGCAGGCTTCGTCCCGGCCAAGTCGCGCCGGTACGGCGAAACCCGCATCGAGCTGGCCGAGTTCGATCCGGAGGAATAGGAGCGGGTGCGGCCACTCGTGCCGGGCCGGGTGTGTCCTGCTAGCGTCGCCTCATGGCAGGAGCACTGTGCCCCGGGTCGTTCGACCCCGTGACCTACGGACACCTCGACGTCTTCACCCGGGCGGCGGCCCAGTTCGACGAGGTCGTCATCACCGTCATGATCAACCCGAAGAAGCAGGGCATGTTCACCGTCGATGAGCGCATGGAGATGCTGCGCGAGTCGACCGCGCACCTGGGCAACGTCCGGGTGGAGTCGTGGCAGGGCCTGACCGTGGACTTCGCCCGCGAGCAGGGCATCACCGCGATCGTGAAGGGCCTGCGCGACGCGGGCGACTTCGGCTACGAACTGCAGATGGCGCAGATGAACAAGAAGCTGTCCGGGGTGGACACCTTCTTCATCGCCACCAACCCCGCCTTCAGCTTCCTGTCCAGCTCGCTGGTCAAGGAGGTCGCCACGTACGGCGGCGACGTCGCCGACATGCTGCCCCCGTCGGTACACAAGCGCCTCCTCGACCGCTTGGCCGAACGAAAGAGCTGACGTACGGAGAGGCGGTTCAGAACACCAAACCGCGGAGGGCCAGGAAGCGCATGCCGCCGACCGCGGCGGTGATCGCCAGGATCGCGACGGCCTGAGCGGTGTCCCCGAGCCCGGGAGCCCACAAGCCCAGCGCGGCCAGCGCCGCCGTGCTGACGCCGAGTCCGACCAGCGCGAGGCCGCCGCCTTCCCATTGCGCGGTGAACCAGCCGACTCGTTCCGCCGCGTGGAAGGTGAGCTGGCGGTGCAGCTCGTTGGCGATCACGGTGCTGACGATCGAGCCGACGACGTTGGCGATCAGCGGTCCGACGCCGTGCATGGCGAGGAACAACAGGACGTAGGCGATGTTGCTGGAGCCGCCGACCAGCGCGAACCGGATCAGTTGGGCGAAGGCGCGATCACCGCGCAGATACCGGGCGAGCCGGCCGAACCCGGCCGTCACCGAGGTCGTCGGCAGTACCGGGGAGGGGCCGACCCAGGGCACGAAGAAGCTGGTGGCGCTTACTCCTCCGGGTCGCGGCAGTTCCAGTAGGGTCATCGTCTTTCCGATCGAACACAAGCCCTCGGCGGGGACAACGGCGATGGTGCTCGCGTGGCTTCCCCCGTCGACTCTTGACAGGTTCCGTTCGTCGGCCCGTATCGGGCACTGGCTGACGTGTCGGCGCCTGTCAACATTCGACGGCGGGTTGTCCGTACCTCCGGCTTCCTTGTCCGCGATCCGGGGAACGCGGTAGGTGCTGAAGATCTTGGTAGACCTTCCAGAAAAATGTAACACGAAGCGGAGAGGCGGTCTCCACTTGATTTCTGTGGCGTGCGAGACACCTGCACGACACACCGGAAAGTGACTCGGCACGAGCGGTGACGAGGGGCACACTGGGCGTCGGGCGGAGAGTTTCGCCGTGAGTCCGCAGGAGGGTAGTGAGCATGTATCGCGTATTCGAAGCGCTCGACGAACTGGTCGCCATCGTCGAAGAGGCGCGCGGCATCCCCCCGACCCGCAGCTGCATCGTGCCGCGCGGCGATGTGCTCGAACTACTCGACGACGTCCGCGACGCGCTGCCCGGCGAACTCGACGACGCCCAGGACGTGCTCGACCATCGCGACAAGATCGTCTCCGATGCCAGGACCGCCGCGGAGACCGCCGTGACCGGGGCCAACGAGCAGGCCGAGCGCACCATCAGCTCGGCGCGCGAGGAAGCCGACCGCATCCTCGCCGACGCCAAGGCGCACGCCGACCGGATGGTCGCCGAGGCGAGCGCGCACGCCGATCGCCTGGTCGCCTCCGCCCAGGAGGAGGCCGACCGGGTGGTCGCCGACGGCAACGCCGAGTACGAGGCGGTGACCGGGCGGGCGCGGCTGGAGTCGGAGCGCATGATCGAGGCGGGCAAGGCCGCCTACGACCGCTCCGTCGCCGACGGGCTCGCCGAGCAGGAGCGGCTGGTCACGCAGACCGAGGTGGTCCGCGCCGCGCACGCAGAATCGGCCAGGGTGATCGACGCCGCGCACGCCGAGGCGGATCGCCTGCGCGAGGAATGCGATCACTACGTCGACTCCAGGCTCGCCGATTTCGAGGAGACGCTGACCAGCACGCTGCGCACGGTCGGGCGGGGCCGCCATCAGCTGCGCAGCGGGGCGGGCGCACCCGACTACGCGTCCGAATTCCGCAGGTAGCGGCGGTGGGCTGCGTTTGGGCGTGCACCGTGTGATCGCGTATTGTTGAGTGGTTGCCCGTATCCCCTCGATCGTGAGTGAGTTCGTGATGTCCGCCGGTTCCGGTTCCGCCTCGCGTCCCCAGTCGGCCAAGCGCCGCTCGCCGGACGCGGGTTTCGTGCTGGACACCCGCAGCCTCGGCCGCAGGCCGGGGACGATGCGCGAGTTGCGCCGCACCGTCACCACCGAGGAGCGGATCGGTCTGGATCTGATCGGCGTTCCCGTCGGCGCGCAGGTGGAGTTCGACCTGCAGTTGCAGGCGGTGTCCGAGGGAGTGCTGGTCACCGGGACGGTCTCGGCGCCGCTGGAAGGCGAGTGCTCGCGCTGCCTCGAGCCGTTCACCGATGCCGTCACCCTCCAGGTGACCGAGCTGTTCGCCTACCCGGACAGCACCACCGAGCAGACCACCGAGGACGACGAGGTCTATCGCATGGACGACGACCTCATCGATCTCGAGCCGGTGGTGATCGACGCCGTCGGCCTCGAGTTGCCGCTGCAGCCGCTGTGCACCCCGGATTGCGCGGGACTGTGCCCGGAATGCGGCGTACGGATGGCGATTGCGGGATCCGACCATCGGCATGAGATACTTGACCCTCGCTGGGCCGGACTGGCTAAATTCGCCTCCGGATCGCCCGGCACCGGCAGCCCCGACGAGGGTGCGGCCGACCGAGACCGCTGAGCAAGACCGTCAGCCGAAACCGGCAGAGCAATTAGACAGAGGAGAAGTAGTCGTGGCCGTTCCCAAGCGCCGGATGTCCCGTTCCAACACCAGGTCGCGGCGCAGCCAGTGGAAGGCCGCCGCGCCGACCCTGATCACCTGCCCGAACCGCGCCTGCGGCGAGAAGACCCTGCCGCACATCGCCTGCCCGTCCTGCGGCACCTACAAGGGCCGCCAGGTCACGGCGGCGGTCTGACCGTACGACCTGTCGTAGCGACGTGACCGACGAACCCGACTCGTCCGGTGAACACGCGAGCCTTCTCGCCGCGTTGGGCGTCGACCTGCAGCCGGATCTGCTGCGTCTCGCACTGACCCATCGTTCCTACGCGTACGAGAACGGCGGCCTGCCGACGAACGAGCGTCTCGAGTTCCTCGGCGACTCCGTGCTCGGGCTGAGCATCACCGAACGGCTGTATCACGAGCATCCCTCGAAGACCGAGGGTGAGCTGGCCAAATTGCGCGCGAGCGTGGTGAACATGCGCGCGCTGGCCGAGGTCGCCCGCGGCCTCGGCGAGGGCGGGCTCGGCGCCCACCTGCTGCTGGGCAAGGGCGAGGAACTCACCGGCGGCCGGGACAAGGAGAGCATCCTCGCCGACGGCATGGAGTCGTTGCTCGGCGCCGTGCATCTCGAGCACGGCATCGAGGTGGCTCGTTCCGTGGTGCTTCGCCTGTTCGCCGAGCTGCTCGAGCGCGGCCCGCGGATGGGCGCGGGCCTGGACTGGAAGACCAGCCTGCAGGAACTCACCGCCGAGCGTGGTCTCGGCGTGCCCAGCTACGAGATCACCTCGACCGGGCCGGACCACGACAAGGAGTTCACCGCCACCACGGTGATCGGCGGCCGGGCCTACGGGCAGGGCGTCGGCCGGTCGAAGAAGGAAGCCGAGCAGAAGGCCGCGGGGGCCGCCTACGAGGCGCTGACCGCCGAAACCTGACGTGCCCGAACTTCCCGAGGTCGAGGTCGTGCGGCGCGGGCTCGCCGAGCACGTGGTCGGCCGGATCATCGAATCGGTGGCGATCACCCATCCTCGCTCGGTGCGTCGCCATCTCGAAGGCGCCGCAGATCTCGCCGCGCGGCTGACCGGCCTGAAGGTCGCCTCGGCCGAGCGTCGCGGCAAATTCCTCTGGCTCACCTTCGACGATCCGGAAGCGGCGCTGGTCGTGCATCTCGGCATGAGCGGCCAGATGCTGGTGCAGCCCGCCGACGCGCCGCTGGAGAATCACGCCCACATCCGCGCCACCCTCGGCGACGGCACCCAGTTGCGCTTCGTCGACCAGCGCACCTTCGGTGGTTGGACGCTCGCTCCGCTGGTCGAAGTGGACGGCACCCTGGTGCCGGAGCCGGTCGCGCACATCGCCCGCGACCCGCTGGATCCGCGGTTCGACGTCGAATCCGTGGTCGCCGTGATCCGGGGCAAGCAGAGCGAGATCAAACGCGTGCTGCTCGACCAAGGCGTCGTCTCCGGCATCGGCAACATCTACGCCGACGAGGCGCTGTGGCGTGCCAAGATCCACGGTGGGAGGCCCGCATCGGGGCTGTCCAGGCCCGCGGTGCGCGGGTTGCTCGCCGAAGTCGCGGCCGTGATGGGCGAAGCGCTCGCCGCGGGCGGTACGTCCTTCGACGCGCTCTATGTGAATGTCAACGGCCAGTCGGGCTACTTCGAACGGTCCCTCGCCGTATACGGTCGGGAGCACGAGCCGTGTCGCCGGTGTGGTGCGCCGATCATCCGCGAGCGGTTCATGAACCGCTCGTCCTACTCCTGCCCGCGCTGCCAGCCGAAGCCTCGGCGTCGTTAGCGCGGGCGAGCTACCGTTTCCTCAGGGCGGTTCGGAATTGTCAGCCGACCGTGAGGAAGGGAAGCATGCGCAAGCTCACCTATTACGTCGCGTCGACCATTGACGGATTCATCGCCACCGAGGACGGCTCGGTCGATTTCTTCCCGGTCGGCGGCGACCACGGTCCCTCGATCAACGCGCAGTACCCCGAGACGCTGCCCACCAAGGTGCGGGAGGCGATCGGGCTGGAGGAGCGCAATCGCTACTTCGACACGGTGCTGATGGGACGCAAGACGCACGACTTCGGCGTCCGCACCGGCACCTCGACCCCTTACGCGCATCTGCGGCAGTTCGTGGTCTCGACCACGCTGCCGGAGAGTCCCGATCCGGCCGTCGAGCTGATCTCGGAGAACCCGATCGAGAAGGTTCGTGCCCTGAAGCGGGAAAGCGGGCTCGGCATCTGGCTGTGCGGCGGCGGTGAGCTGGCGCAGGCGCTGCTGCCGGAGATCGACCAGATCTTTCTCAAGCTCTATCCGATCGTGCTCGGGAGCGGTCGCGCGCTGTTCGGCGCCGGGTCACGGCTGCCGGAACCGGCCAAATTCCGGGTGATCACCAGCACGGTGTTCGAAGACGGAGTGGCCTTCGTCAAATACAGCCGGGTGCACTGACCCGGTGCCCGGCCAGGAACCGACCGGGATGCCGGACGGCGCCGCGGCGCCCGGTCCGGAAGCGGCGCTGCGCGAGATCGGCTTCTGGCTGGAGCGCTCGAGGGCCGAGACCCACCGGGTGAAGGCCTACCGGCGCGCCGCCGATGTCGTCGCGGGGTTGTCCGCCGACGAGCGCGCGGCGCGCCGGGCGGCGGGCACCTGGACCGAGCTCGCCGGCATCGGCCCCAAGACCGCCGCCGTCATCGAGCAGGCGTACGCCGGCGTGGTGCCGCGGTACCTGGCCGAGTTGCGGGCGGCGGCGCAGCCGATCGGGGCGCCGGGCAAGCCGTTGCGGGAGCGCTTGCGCGGCGATCTGCACACCCACTCGAACTGGTCCGACGGCGGCAGCCCGATCGAGGAGATGATGCGGGTCGCGGCCGCGCTCGGGCACGAATACTGCGCCCTGACCGACCATTCCCCGCGCCTGACCGTGGCCAACGGCCTGTCCGCCGACCGGTTGCGCAGGCAACTGGACGTGGTCGCCGAACTCAACGAGCGGATGGCGCCGTTCCGTATCCTCACCGGCATCGAGGTGGACATCCTCGACGACGGCACCCTCGATCAGCAGGCGGATCTGCTGGCCCGGCTGGACATCGTGGTGGCCAGCGTGCACTCGCGGCTGCGGGACGACAGCGCGACGATGACCAAGCGCATGGCGTACGCGGTCGCCGACCCCAACGTCGACGTGCTCGGCCACTGCACCGGCCGCCTGGTCACGGGAGGGCGCGGCACCAGGCCGGAATCCACGTTCGACGCCGAGGTGGTGTTCGAGGCGTGCCGCACCTACGGCACCGTCGTGGAGATCAACAGCAGACCCGAACGCCTCGATCCGCCTTCGCGATTGCTGCGCCTGGCCGCCGAGATGGGATGTCACTTCTCGATCGACACCGACGCGCACGCGCCCGGGCAGCTCGACTGGCAAGGGTACGGTTGTGAGCGCGCGCTCGCGAACGGCGTCGCGCCGGAACGGGTGATCAACACCTGGCCGCTGGCGGATCTGCTGGCCTGGACTCGCGCGCGAGCGTGACCGCGGGGTCAACTGTTGTCGAACAGTACGACTTCGCTTGTGTCAGAGGGCTGTCGGCGCCGAGAATAAGGGCCACACGGATTGCTGGGGGGATCAACTGGTGGGCGACTTTCCGCTCGAAATCGTGCTCGCGCTCATCGGTATCGCGGTGCCCATCGGCGCGTTCCTGTGGGAGTTCGTCTTAGCGGGCCGCAGGCGCCTCGGCTATCGGGTGCAGATGGACACGCCCGTCACCGGTGAGATCGAATCGGTGTTCCCCGGTGTGCTGCCGCAGTTGCGCCCCTCAGCGGACGGCGCGAGCCCGGATCTGAAGGACATCTCGGTCGTTCTGGTGCGCGTCGAGAACAGCGGCATCACGACCATCGACAGTCATGACTACAAGGCGCCGGACGCCGCGCGGATCGGTTTGCACCTGCGTTTTCCGCAACGCCGCGTGATCGGCATGGCGGTGAACGAGCTCAGCGATCCGGCCTTGGCCGACAATCTCGACGCCGATTCCGGCATCGCGGTGCGCGAGGACACCGGCGGGCACATCGGCGTGATCGATCTGCCGAAAGTGCCGCTCGCCCCCGGCGATCACTACAAGATCCTGGCGATCCTGCAGCGTTCGGAAGGGATGGGCGAATACCCGCAGCCCGTGCTGCGTGGCGGCATCAAAGGCGGGCGGATCACCGAGACCCGTAGCCGCACCGGCGTTCCCCTGATGATGGTCGCGCTGACCGTGTTCCTGGTGCTGGTGATCATCGTCCAGTTGGTGGTGGCCGCTTTGGAGCCGTCGCCGACGCCGCTGGACTGCGCCTCGGGCAAACTGACCGTGCTCGGGTCGACGGCGTTCGCCCAGGTGATAAAAGACGCCGCCGAGCAATACCGCAAGAGTTGCGCCGGAGCCAGTTTCGCGTACGGCTTCGAGGGGTCCGAGCGTGGATTGGACCGGCTCGCCGAGCAGGGTACGGGCGATTCCGGCCTGATCGCCATCACCGACGGCGCCAAGGGCGGCGGTTACCCGGCGCTGGTGCACCGGCCGTTGGCGTTGTCGCTGTTCACCATGATCGCGCATCCCGGCGTCGGCGTCCGCGATCTCACCCTCGCCCAGATCCGGGATCTCTACCGGGGCAAGGTCGGCAACTGGCGCGAGGTGGGCGGTCCGGACCTGCCGGTGGTGCTGGTCAACCGGATCCCCGGCTCCGGAACGCGCACCATTTTCGAACGCAGGCTGCTGGAAGGCGCGCAGCCGGAGCGCCCGCACGTGAGCTGCACGGCGCTGAAGGGCACCGTCACCACCGCGCCCGCGCAGTGCGAGGTGCAGGTCACCGCAGACATGCGCAAGGCGGTGGCGGAAATACCAGGGGCGGTCGGCTATTCCGAGTTCGCCGAGGCCGTCGCCGCCGGTCTGCCGACGATCGCGATCGATGGCGTCGGCGCGAGCCGGGACGCCGCCGTGCGGCGCGCCTATCCCTTCTGGGGCGTGGAGTACGCATACAGTAACGGCGAGTTGCCCGGTGGTTCGCTCGCCGCGAGTTTCCTGCACTTCCTGACCGATAGGACCGGCAAAGAGGTGCTGCGCGCACACGGCAACGCGCCGTGCGCCGACCTGCCCGACCCCGGCCGCTGCCTGCCCGATCAGTGAACCGGCAAGGCGGGGACACCGGACTACCCATCGGTAGCCGAACGAACGCTGGGTGCGGCGATTTTTCCCGAACTGTTTGGTTTGAACGACGCCCGCTGAGGTACCTCCCACTCGGCCCCCCTGATCATGCCGGAGGCGTGACCAGGCCAACCAAGCCCCATGGACGGCGGTGCAGCTAGGTCTTCACCCCCGCCGCGGCGGCCACTTAGTTCAGTTCGGCGCCCGGTACTCCGAGTGCTGGGTGAATGCGAGTGCTACTTGGTTGTCCCTGGAAGGAGGGTCATGAGCGCGCTTTCCGTGCCGATTTCCGCGCAGGCGTCGTCTGATCTGGAGATGCCGTCGTCCGACTACCTGCCGACAGATCGTTCCAGCGGCCCGTTCCGCATCGCGATGGTCGTGCCGCCGTACTTCGACGTCCCGCCCAAGGCGTACGGCGGTGTCGAGGCCGTGGTGGCCGACCTCGTCGACGCGCTGGTGGCCCGCGGCCACGACGTCACGCTGTTGGGCGCGGGTGAGCCGGGGACGAAGGCCAAGTTCGTGCCGGTGTGGGACCGAGCGCTGCCCGAACGCCTCGGAGAGCCGTTCCCCGAGGTCGTGCACGCGCTGCGGGTGCGTCGCGCGATCGAGAAGCTCATGGCCACTTCGGGTGTGGACCTGGTGCACGACCACACCTTCGCGGGGCCGCTGAACGCGACCGTCTTCCAGAACATGGGCCTGCCGACGGTGCTGACCGTGCACGGGCCCGTGGAGGACGACATCTACCGCTATTACCAGGATCTGGGCGACGAGGTCGCCTTGGTGGCGATCAGCGACCGCCAGCGCGAACTCGCGCAGGGTCTCAATTGGTCCGGGCGGGTGCACAACGCGCTGCACGTCGACGATTGGCCGTTCCGCGTCGAGAAGGACGACTACGCGCTGTTCCTCGGCCGGTTCAACGAGTGCAAGGCTCCGCATCTGGCGCTGGAAGCCGCGCACGCCGCAGGCATCCCGCTGGTGCTGGCAGGCAAGTGCAGCGAACGTCCCGAGCAGGCCTACTTCGAGGAGAAGGTGCGGCCGCTGCTGACGGAAAACGACCACGTGTTCGGTCTCGCCGACGCGACGGCCAAGCGTAAGCTGCTTGCGAACGCGCGTTGCCTGTTGTTCCCGATTCGCTGGGAGGAACCGTTCGGCATGGTGATGATCGAATCCATGGTCTGTGGCACGCCGGTGGTCGCGCTGCGCGGCGGGGCGGTGTCCGAGGTGATCGTCGACGGCGTGACCGGCCGCATCTGCGAGGATCCCGCCGAATTGCCCTCGGCCATCGAAGAGGTCCGGTCGATGGATCCGTACGCCTGCCGGGCGCACGTGCAGGCCAAGTTCGGCTCCGACACACTCGGCTTCGGCTATGAGCAGGTGTATCGCCGGGTGCTGCGCTCGAAGCAGCGGGCCGGCGCCGCGCCGCTGGTCACCACGGCGTCCGTGGCCACGCCGCTCGACGCCCCGGCGTCCGGCTCGCCGATCCGGATCGCGGCGAGCGGCTAGGCGTGACCGATTCCGCGCCCGTGAGCCACGCCCCCCTGAACTCCGGCGAGCCCGCCGGGTTCGGGGGGTGCGGCTCGGTGACCCTGGTCGAAGGCGGCACGTTCTGCCTGTCCAATCGGCTCGGCGACGTCGAACCGGGCAAGCCGCACGGCTTGTTCTTCCGGGACGCCCGCGTGCTGTCGCGCTGGGAGTTGCTGGTGAACGGCAAACCCGCCGAGTCGCTTTCGGTATTGAGTCCCGAGGCGTTCGCCGCCAGGTTCGTGTTGCGCAGGCCCCCGCAGGCGGGCCTGGCCGACAGCACGCTGCTGGTGGTGCGCGAACGGATCGTCGCCGACGGCATGCACGAGCTGATCACGCTGGAGAACATGGGCCGCGAGCCCACCGCGGTGCTGCTGGAATTGCACGTGGACGCCGACTTCGTCGATCTGTTCGCGGTGAAGGAAGGCCGCGCCGGTCACGGGCGGGCCGACGTGACGGTAGCCGACGGGGAGTTGGTGCTGCACGATCACGCCGACCGCAGCCGGGGCATCTCGATTTCGGCGACCGTGGAACCCGAGGTCATGCCCGGTTCGCTGCTGTGGAGGGTGATCGTGCCGGTCGGCGAATGCTGGCAGACCGAGATCATCGCCCAGCCGACCGTGGGCAACCAGCGTTTCCAGGCCATCTCGCCGGGGGAGCACTACAACGTCAGCGCGCCGGGCCGAAAGATCGAGGCCTGGCGCGACACCGCCACCGACATCGCCGCGTCCGACCCCGTGCTCACCCGGGTGCTGCGCCGCACCGAGAGCGACTTGGGTGCGTTGCAGATGCGCGACGAATCCGGCGACGCGCGGCCTTTCGTCGCCGCGGGCGCGCCGTGGTTCATGACCCTGTTCGGCCGCGACAGCCTGCTCACCGCGTGGATGGCGCTGCCGCTGGAGGCCGATCTGGCGCTGGGCACGCTGCAGCAGCTGGCCGAACTGCAAGGGCAGGACGTGAACCCGCTGACCGAGGAGGAACCCGGCCGCATCATGCACGAGATGCGCCGCGGGCCCGCGGGCGGGCAAGTGTTCGGCGGCAACATCTACTACGGAACGGCCGACGCCACACCGCTGTTCGTGATGCTGCTGGCCGAATGCCATCGCTGGGGCGCCGACTCCGAGGCGATCCGGCAACTGCTGCCTGCCGCCGACGCCGCGCTGCACTGGATCACCGACTACGGCGACCGGGACGGCGACGGCTTCGTCGAGTACCGCCGCGCGACCGACCGCGGCCTGATCAACCAGGGGTGGAAGGACAGCTTCGACGGAATCAACGACGCCACCGGCCATATCGCCGAAGCGCCCATCGCACTGTGCGAGGTGCAGGGGTATGTGCACGCCGCGATGCTGGCCAGAGCCGAACTGGCGGAGGCTTTCGACGACCCGCGCCTGGCCGGACAGCTAAGGGAACGCGCCGCGGAGTTGCGCGTCAAGTTCGCCGAACAGTTCTGGCTGGCCGACCGCGGGTGGTACGCCGTGGCGCTGGACGGCGGCAAGCGGCAGGTCGACGCGCTGACCAGCAATGTGGCGCACTGCCTGTGGTCGGGCATCGCCACCGACGAGCACGCGGCTGAGCTGGTGGCGCGGATGTCGGCTCCGGAGATGGATTCCGGCTTCGGGCTGCGCACGCTGGCGTCGAACATGGGCGCCTACAACCCGATGAGCTACCACTGCGGCTCGGTGTGGCCGCACGATACGGCGATCGCGGTGGCGGGCCTGCTGCGCTACCGGCATGTGCCCGGCGCGGTGGAGCTTGCGACTCGGCTGGCCACCGGCCTGCTGGACGCCGCGGCGGTGTTCGACGGGCGTCTGCCGGAGTTGTTCTGCGGCTTTCCCCGGTCGCGCTTCGCCACGCCGGTGCCGTATCCGACTTCCTGTTCGCCGCAGGCGTGGGCGAGCGCGGCGCCGCTGTTGCTGGTGCGCGCGTTCCTCGGGCTCGACCCCGACGCGCCCACCAGGACGCTCACGGTCCGGCCGCAACTGCCCGCGCGGTGGGGCAGGCTCTCGCTGCGCGCGTTGCGGCTCGGTGCCACCACCGTCGACCTGGAAGCCGAGGGCGCGCAGATCACCGCGGCGCGCCTGCCCGACGACTGGCGGTTGGTGACCAGGTGACCCGCACAGGTTGCCGCGCGGCGGAAGCGGGTACGCCCCCGATGTAGGGATATTGCAAGCCTTCTCGCACTGATACGCAGCACGGGAGGTGCACGATGCAGACATCGCTGGACACACAGGATCTGTGGCGGAGCCGGTACCGGGATTGTTCCGCGGAGCCGTCGACGGATCTCGACATGGATCGCGCCTTGTTCATCCGCAGCGTGCACGCCGGTCACGGCCCGGAGTGCCGCCAGTACCTCGCGGCGGCGGCGTACTGCCTCGCCCACGGGGACGAGCACTGAGCCAACGGCTTGCACGCCGCAAGAGCACCGAGCGTCCTGCCCGATGCCTGGTCTCGGCGTGAGGTCTACAGGATCGCGAAGGCCACCACGAGCCCGAGCGCGAAATGCGCGGCCGCCACCACGAGCACTTCAGTGGTGTAGGTGTCCGCGTGCAGCGCCGTGCCGATGTCGATGCCGAGCGCCCGTTCGATGACGCGCACCGAGACGACCTGGGCCACGATGCCGACCAGGCCGAACACCAGCGCGGCGATCAGGCCCTCGGAGAGCTTGCCGCCACCGCCGACGGCGAAGATGGCGAGCACGACGATGAACGCCATGCTGATCATGCCCGCCGCGGTGACGATGATGGCGTTCGGCTTCCCCGCGACCACCAGTTTGCGCAACTTGCCCGGCGTGGTCAGGTCGATGGCGTAGAAGCCGACGAGCATGAGCACCAAGCCGACGAGGGCGTAGAGGACGATCGCTCCCACACCCTCGCCGAGCGAGTTCCAGTACCCCGATTCCAGGGCGACTGCGGTCATCTTGATCCTTCCGGGACGGGTCGGCGTGCGGCCGAGATGGATTGGTGCTCGACGAGGACGCTGCTCAGTCGGTGGTGATGCGATGCGGGACGAAAGCGGAGCCGTCGTCGGTGATCAGTCCCGCTGTCTCGCGGATGCCGAGCCCCGCCGCGGCGTCGCCGACGATCCACGCGCCGAGCACCGGGCGCATGTCGTCGAATTCCGGCAGCGGGTCCAGCAATTGGTACACGTAGCCTTCCTCGCCGTAGACGCCGCCGGTCGCGGTCTCCAGTCCGGCGCCGACGATCGTCATGTTGGCGCCCTCGCGTCCCAGCTTCGGTTTGCGGATGTACTCGGTGAGCTCGTTGGGCTGGTCGAGATAGGCGGGCAGCAGATTCGGGTGGCCCGGGTACATCTCCCACAGCACCGCGAGGATCGCCTTGTTGCTCAGCAGCGTCTTCCACAGCGGCTCGATCCACATGGTCTCCGGCAGGCTGTCCACGACGCGTTTGCCGAAATCGTCGTCGAGCACCCATTCCCAGGGGTAGAGCTTGAAGACCGCCTCCATCGGCGCCTCGGCCAGGTCGACGAAACGTTCCAGCTCGGAATCGAATCCGATCTCCTCGATCGGCAGCGCGATGGTGTCGAAGCCCGCCTCGGCCGCGGTCTCCTGCAGGTAGGCGGTGGTGACGTTGTCCTCGCCCGTGGCGTCGGCGCCGGACCAGGTGAAATGCAGTTGCGCGGTGGGCAGCGCGTCACGCAGTTCGCCCCACCGATCGACCAGCTTCTCGTGCAACGAGTTCCACTGGTCGCCGCCGGGGTAGCGGTCGGTCAGCCAGTGCCACTGCACGATCGCCGCCTCCAGCAGCGAGGTCGGGGTGTCGGCGTTGTACTCCAGCAGCTTCGCCGGACGTCGCGCGTCGTAGCGCAGATCGAAACGCCCGTACACGTGCGGGTCGGAGCGCCGCCAGGACTCGGCGATCGGGCCCCAGCTCCACTCGGGCAGGCCGAAATCGGCGTACCGCTCGGTGAGCACGATGTGCTCCACCGCGTTCAGGCACATCGAGTGCAGGAGTTCGACGTCGGCCTCCAGCGCGAGGATCTCCGACATCTCGAACTCGTAGTGCACCGATTCGTCCCAGTACGGCCGCGGCTGACCGCTCGCGTCCCGTCCCGGGGAACCGTAGACCAGGCCCTGGCTTTCGATGATCTGCTGCCAGCCCGGCCGGGGCGTGTCCCGTACGCGTCGCATCTATGACCCTCCGCCGGTGCTCTTGCTGCCCAGGCCGCCGCGCTGAATGGTGGTGCCGCTCTTGGTCTTGATCTCGGCGCTCTTCGGCCTGATCGTGGTGCCGCCGGTGGGCGGCTTGCCGATGGCACCGGTGCCGCCGTAGTAGTAGCGGTACTGCGGCCCGCCGCCGAGGATGATCAGACCGGGATTGAGGCCGGTGTCGTTGACGAAACCGGGACGGCCGTCGCCGCAATAGGAATCGTCGACCACGATCTCTTGACCGTTCTCGGTTCTCACGCACTGGGCCGTGACCCGGTCCGGCGCGGCGAGGGCACGATAGGCCAGATAGCCGCCGCCGACCAAGGCCGCGACGCCGACGATGGCGACGCCGCCGATCATCACGCGCTTGCGGGTGCGCTTCTTGGCCTCCTCGGCCGCGATGGCCGCCTGCTGCGCTTCCTCGGCGCGCTTGCGCGCCTTCTCCCGCGCCCGCGCCTCGGCCACCGTGGGCGGGCGGGGCCGGGTCACGCCCGCTTCTTGGCGCTGGATGCTGCCGGGGCGCGGCGGCGCGGCGGATGGGCGGTCTGGACCGCTCGTGCCGCCGGACGGCGCCGAAGTGGGCGCCGACCAGTCGATTCCGGGCTGATCGGCGGCGTCCGGAGCGGGCGTGGTGGTCGATCGGTCGGCGCCGCCGGAGGCGGGCGTCGACCGGTCCTGTTCCTCGCCGGGCGCCGGCGTGGGCCGGTCCTCGGCCGGGCGCTGCGGCTCCGACGGCCGCGCGGGCTCGTCCCGGCGCTCGTCACCCGGATCTCGCGTGCTCATCGCTGCGACCCCCTCCTCGCCCGAACCACCACTACCGCTCCTCGAAACCGGTCAAATCACCCCGCGCGGGCTCCCAGCTTTCCACAACCAACTTGACCTGACCAGGTGTGTCCCCGGAACGCATGAGGCTCAGCAACCGCTCGCAAGCCGGTCGGGGCCCCTCGGCCACCACGTGCACGCGGCCGTCCCTGGCATTCGTCGCGTGCCCGGCCAGTCCCAGTTCCAACGCCCGCGACCGAGTCCACCAGCGGAAACCCACGCCCTGGACCAGCCCGTGCACCCAGGCGCTCAACCGAACGGCCTGGTCCATCAGGCCTCGATGTCGAACGACAGCGTCACCTTCGTGCCCGCCTTCAACGTCCGTCCCACCGTGCAGACCTTGTCGATGGCACGCTGCACGGTCACCAGCAACCGTTCTCGGGCCTCGTCGTCGAGTTCGCTGAGGTCGAGCTCGAACACCTCCTCCAGGTGCGGGTAGACCTCGTTCTCCCGATCGGCGTCGCCGGAGACGCGAATGGTCGCGTCGAAGTTGTCGCCGAGTTTGCGCGACAGCGGGAAGTCCGCGCTGAGGCCGGAGCAGGCGGCCAGCGCGATCTTCAGCAATTCGCCGGGGGTGAACACACCGGGAACGCCCTGCGATCCGATCAGGACTTCGGCGCCTCGGGAGCTGCGCCCGGTGTATGCCCTGGTTCCGGTGCGCTCCACCCACAACGTGGTGGGCTCCGGCGCGCTCGGCGCCGCGGTGGCGGTGACGGATGTAGCGGTCTGTTCAGCCATGGGTTCGATCCTGCCATTGTCGTCGCAATCAGCTCGCGGGCCTGGCAACGCCGCGCCAGGACCGGCCATTCCGCACGGTCGGCGGCCCGTGGCCGGGATTACTCCTGGAACCGGTAGCCCATACCCGCCTCGGTGAGCAGGTGTTTGGGACGCGATGGATCGTCCTCCAGTTTGCGGCGCAATTGCGCCAGGTAGACCCGCAGGTAGTGGGTCTCGGTGGCGTAGGAGGGGCCCCACACTTCGCGCAGCAGCTCCCGCCGCCCCACCAGCTTGCCCCGATTGCGCACCAGCATCTCGAGCATGCCCCACTCGGTGGGGGTCAGGTGGACGGTCTCGCCGCGCTTGGTGACCTTCTTGGCGGCCAGGTCGACGGTGAACGAGTCGGTGGTCACCACGGGCGCCGAGGCGTCGGGATCGGTGGCGCCGCGCCGGACCGCGGCGCGCAACCGGGCCAGCAGCTCGTCCATGCCGAACGGTTTGGTGACGTAGTCGTCGGCCCCCGCGTCGAGCGCTTCGACCTTGTCGGCGGAATCCGTCCGCGCCGACAGCACGATCACCGGAGCCGAGGTCCAGCCGCGCAATCCGGCGAGCACCTCGATGCCGTCCATGTCGGGCAGGCCGAGGTCGAGGATCACGACGTCCGGATGCCGGTCGGCCGCCGCCCGCAGGGCCGCGCCGCCGGTCGCGGCGGTGATCACCTCGTAGCCGCGGACCGAGAGATTGATCCGCAACGCGCGCACGATCTGCGGTTCGTCGTCGATCACGAGCACCTTCGTCGCCACCGCATCGGGCGTCTTCGTCACAACCGCCGCCTCCTGTGTCGTCGCGGACACCTCACTCACCCGCGCTCGTCGTCTCGTGTGCCACGGCGCCGCCCGTGCCGTCGGTCTCGGACGGCTTGCCGCCGGGCAGCTCGACCAGCATGGTCAATCCTCCGCCGGGTGTCGGCTCGGCGTGCACGGTGCCGCCCATCGCCTCGACGAACCCGCGCACCACCGACAGGCCGAGGCCGACGCCGGTGGTGTTGTCCCGGTCGCCGAGGCGCTGGAACGGTTCGAACAGTTGCTCCTCGGCGCCGTGCGGGATGCCGGGCCCGGTGTCGATGACCGCGATCGCGACCCGGTCGCCCGCGCGTTCGGCGGTGACGCGGACCGTGCCCGCGCGCGGGGCGTGGCGCAGCGCGTTGTCGAGCAGGTTGGCCAGCACCCGTTCCAGCAGGCCGCTGTCGGCGCGCACCGAGACGTCGCCCACCTCCACCCGGACCCGGTCCATCGCCGCACGCCGCAACCCGCGCGCGCCCATCCCGACGCTCACCAGGGCGCGGTGCACCACCTCGTCCAGGTAGACCCGCCGCAGCTGCGGCGTGACGACTCCGACCGCGAGCCGGGAGGAGTCGAGCAGATTGCCGACCAGCGCGGTGAGCTGATCCACCGATTCCTCGATGGTCTCCAGCAGTTCGGCGGTGTCCTGCGGGGAGAACTCGACGTCGTCGCTGCGCAGGCTGGAAACCGCCGCTTTGGCGCCGGCCAGTGGGGTGCGCAGGTCGTGGCCGACCGCCGAGAGCAACGCCCGCCGCAGGCGATCGGCCTCCAGCAGGGCCGCGGCGGCACTCGCCTCTTCGGCCAGGCGGGCCTGCCGGACCAGGGCGACGGCCTGGTTGGTGACCGCGTTGAGCACCGGACGGTCGGCGGCCGCCAGCGGGCGACCGGCCAGCAGCAGCCGGTGGCGGGCGTCGCCCGCTTCCACCACGGTGTCCGCGTCGGAGGGCTGCCGCGGCGGGTCGGCACCCACTTCGGCGAGCACGTGGTCGCCTTCCACCAGGCCGACCGCGCGTTGCGCGAAGACCTCTCTGATCTGTTCGAGCAGCCGGGGCAGGTCCGCGCCGTGCAGGATCGCGCCGGAGAACATGGTGAGCAGTTCGGCCTGCCGAGAGGCCTTGCGCGCCTGAGCGGTTCGCTTCGCGGCCAGGTCGACCAGCGCCGCCACCGCGACGGCGACGATGAGCAGCACCACCACGGTGATGAAGCTGTTCGGCTCGGCGATGGTCAGGCTGTAGCGCGGCGGCGCGAAGAACCAGTTCAGCAGCAGCCCGGACAACAGCGCCGAGAACGACGCGGGCACCACGCCGCCGAGCAGCGCCACCGCGACCACGCCGACCACGAACACGGCGCTGATCCCGCCGAGATCCAGCACCTCATCGAGGGAGGCGGCGCTGATCGCGCAGACCAGGGCCGGCACCAGAACGGCGGCGAGCCACGCGGCCACGGGGCGGCGCGGGTGCAGGCCCGCGTACCGGAATCCGCGGTGGGCCTGTTCGTGCGTCACCATGTGCACGTCGATCTTGCCGGAGCGCTGCACCACCGTGGAGCCGATGCCTTCATCGACCATGCGCGCCCAGCGCGAGCGGCGGGAGGTGCCGAGCACCAACTGCGTGGCGTTCACCTCGCGGGCGAACTCGAGCAGCGCCGTGGGCACGTCGTCCCCGGTGACGGTGTGCAGGGAGGCGTCCAGGCTGGCCGCGAGCTCACGCAACCGCGCCAGTCGTTCGGTGGAGACCCCGGCCAGGCCGTCGCCGCGCACCACGTGCACGACCACCAGATCGGCGCTGGATTTGGTGGCGATCCGGCTGGCCCGGCGCACGAGCGTCTCCGATTCCGGCCCGCCGGTCACCGCAACCACGACGCGCTCCCTGGCCTCCCACAGTTCGGTGATCCGGTGATCGGCCCGGTACCTGGCCAGCGCGGCGTCCACCTGATCGGCCAGCCACAGCAGCGCCAGTTCGCGCAGCGCGGTGAGGTACCCCGCGCGGAAATAGTTCCGCAGCGCCGCGTCGATCTTCTCGGCGGCGTACACGTTGCCGTGGGAAAGCCTGCGCCGCAACGCTTCCGGGGTGATGTCGACCAGCTCCACCTGGTCCGCCCCGCGCACCACCGCGTCCGGCACGGTCTCGCGCTGCCGGATGCCGGTGATCTGCTCGACGACGTCGTTGAGGCTCTCCAGATGCTGCACGTTGACCGTGGAGATCACGTCGATGCCCGCGTCGAGCAGTTCCGCCACGTCCTGCCAGCGCTTCTCGTGCGCGCTGCCGGGCGCGTTGGTATGCGCCAGCTCGTCGACCAGCACCACCGCGGGGGCGCGGCGCAGCACCGCGTCGACGTCGACTTCCTGGAAGATGCTGCCGCGATATTCGATCAGCTTCGGAGGGATGCGTTCGATGCCGTCGAGCAGTTCCGCGGTCTTCTCCCTGCCGTGCGTCTCGACCACCGCGGCCACCACGTCGCGACCCCGCTCCAGTCGCCGGTGCGCCTCGCCGAGCATGGCGTAGGTCTTGCCGACTCCCGGCGCGGCGCCCAGGTAGATCCGCAGCCGACCGCGTTTCACGCCTTCATCATCGCGCGTCGCGCCGCTCCGGCCGAGTATCCCGCGTTCGTCACGGCGCGCTGGCGCCCCACCGCCGCGCATCATCCGCCTCGAGCGCCACCGGTTGCGGCCGCGGTGCCCGCGCACGAGTTCCGATCGCGCGGATGACCAGCGCGCAGCAAACGAAGGCGACGACGAAGATCACTGCCGACATCGCGCTCCTTTCTTCTGTCCGGCTGGGTGGCACCGACAGGTCCCGCCCGGCTCTCCACTTCTACCGTCGCCAGACGGACGGACCTCGATTTTTACGGTGTGTTGACGGTCCGCCCGTGTTCCTTGACGCGTTGCTTGCGGGCGGTGAACGACCGTCAACGAACCGCAAATGCCGCGCACCGGGGCGTCAAGAAGTCGTCAGGAAACGGCCGCACGCGCCGCCGGGGCGCTTCACTCGCTGTGTCGCGCCGAAGCCCGGCGCGCGGATGGAGGTTGTCGAGTCATGTCGGTCGTGGTGTTCACCGCGCTCACCGTGGCGGCGTTCGCGCTGCTCGGACTGGTTCAGCGCGGGGTGGAGAAGTTGTGATCGCGAATCTGACCGGTCTCGTCCTCGCCGTCGGCGTCGCGGTCTATCTGGTCGCGGCGCTGCTGTTTCCCGAGAGGTTCTGAGTGAGCACGACAACCGCGGGGATCGTCTTCGTGGCCGCCCTGGTCCTGGCGCTCGCGCTGGTGCACGTGCCGCTGGGCGATTACATGTACCGGGTCTACGACGGCCGCGAGCACTCCCGCGTCGAACGTCTCGTCTATCGCGCGATCGGAGCGCACCCCGGAGTCGAGCAGCCCTGGCCCGTGTACGCGCGCAGCGTGCTGGCCTTCTCGGCGGTGAGCATTCTGTTCTTGTTCTTCTTCCAGCTCGTCCAGGGCGAGTTGCCGCTGCACCTGAACGATCCGGGCACCGCGATGACGCCCGCGCTGGCCTGGAACACCGCGGTCAGCTTCGTGACGAACACGAACTGGCAGAACTACTCCGGCGAATCCACCCAGGGTCATCTGGTGCAGATGGCCGGGCTGGCCGTACAGAACTTCGTCTCGGCGGCGGTGGGCATGGCGGTGGCCGTTGCGCTGGTACGCGGGTTCGCGCGCAGGCACACCGGCGACCTCGGCAACTTCTGGGTGGACCTGGTGCGCGGCACGCTGCGCATCCTGCTGCCGATCGCGTTCGTCTTCGCGCTCGTGCTGGTGGCGGGCGGCGTGATCCAGAACTTCCACCTGCACGACCAAGTGGCGCAGACGCTGGGCGGCGCCCGGCAGACGATCACCGGCGGCCCGGTCGCCAGCCAAGAGGTGATCAAGGAACTGGGCACCAACGGCGGCGGCTTCTACAACGCCAACTCCGCGCATCCGTTCGAGAACCCCTCCGCGTGGACCAACTGGGTGGAGGTCTTCCTGCTGCTGGTGATCAGCTTCTCGCTGCCGCGCACCTTCGGCCGGATGGTGGCCAGTCGTAAGCAGGGCTACGCGATCGTCGCGGTGATGGGGACGATCGCGCTGCTCGGCGTCACGCTGACCAATCTGTTCCAGCTCCAGCACCACGGCACGGTGCCCACCGCTATCGGCTCCTCGATGGAAGGCGTGGAACAGCGCTTCGGCGTGGCGAATTCGGCCACTTTCGCCGGTGCGACCACGCTGACCTCCACCGGAGCGGTCGATTCGTTCCACGACTCCTACACCAGCCTCGGCGGCCTGATGACGATGTTCGACATGCAGCTGGGCGAAGTCGCGCCGGGCGGCACCGGGTCGGGCCTGTACGGCATGTTGATCCTGGCGGTGATCACCGTGTTCGTCGCCGGGTTGATGGTCGGGCGCACCCCGGAGTACCTGGGCAAGAAGATCACGCCGCGCGAGATCAAACTGGCCGCGTCGTACTTCCTGATCAGCCCGCTGATCGTGCTGGTCGGCACGGCCGCGGCGCTGGCGATGCCGGGCCAGCGCGCGAGCATGCTGAACTCCGGGCCGCACGGGCTGTCGGAAGTGCTCTACGCGTTCACCTCGGCCGCCAACAACAACGGCTCGGCCTTCGCGGGCTTGACCGGCAACACCGAGTGGTACAACACCGCGCTCGGGCTGGCCATGCTCTTCGGCCGCTTCCTGCCGATCGTCCTCGTGCTCGCGCTGGCCGGTTCGCTCGCGCGCCAGGGCAGCACTCCCGCGTCGATCGGCACGCTGCCCACGCACCGGCCGCAGTTCGTCGGCATGGTCGTCGGCGTGACGGTGATCCTGGTCGCGCTCACCTTCCTGCCCGCGCTGGCGCTCGGGCCACTCGCCGAAGGAATCCACTGACATGTCCAGTCCCGTTCTCGAAATGGCTTCGGCGCAGGCCGGGTCCGAGCGGCCGCGGCGGGGCAAGAGCGTCCGCAGCGGGGTGCTCGACCCGAAAATGCTGCTGACCTCGTTGCCGGAGGCGGTGCGCAAGCTCGATCCACGCACGCTGTGGCGCAACCCGGTGATGCTGATCGTCGAACTGGGCGCGGTGTGGTCTACTGTGCTCGCTCTGCTCGACCCGACCTTCTTCGCCTGGGCCGTCGTCGTGTGGCTGTGGCTCACGGTGATCTTCGCGAACCTGGCCGAGGCCGTCGCGGAGGGCCGCGGCAAAGCGCAGGCCGACACACTGCGCAAGGCGAAGACCGACACCGTCGCGCGGCGACTGGTCGAGTGGTCGCCGGGCGCGTGGGTGGCCGAGGAACGGGTCGCCGCTCAGGAACTGCGCCGCGGCGATCACGTCGTGGTCGAAGCCGGACAGGTGATCCCGGGCGACGGCGACGTGGTGGAAGGCATCGCCTCGGTGGACGAGTCGGCGATCACCGGTGAATCCGCGCCGGTCATCCGCGAATCCGGCGGTGACCGCTCGGCGGTGACCGGCGGCACCACCGTGCTGTCGGACCGGATCGTCGTGCGGATCACCCAGGAGCCGGGGCGCAGCTTCATCGACAAGATGATCGCCCTGGTGGAGGGTGCGAGCAGGCAGAAGACCCCGAACGAGATCGCGTTGAACATCCTGCTGGCGGCGCTGACGCTCATCTTCGTCTTCGCGGTGGTCACGCTGCAGCCGATGGCGATCTTCAGCAAGTCGAACAATCCGGGCGTGCCGGACACCGCGGCGCTGGACGCGCACGGCGTCACCGGCATCGTGCTGGTCTCGCTGCTGGTGTGCCTGATTCCGACGACCATCGGCGCCCTGCTGTCGGCGATCGGGATCGCGGGCATGGACCGCTTGGTGCAGCGCAATGTGCTCGCCATGTCCGGCCGTGCCGTCGAGGCCGCCGGGGACGTGAACACTCTGCTACTGGACAAGACCGGCACGATCACGCTCGGCAACCGCCAAGCGGCGGACTTCGTCCCGGTACCCGGCGTGAGCAAGGAGGAGCTGGCCGACGCCGCACAGCTTTCCAGCCTGGCCGACGAGACCCCGGAAGGCCGTTCCATCGTGGTCTACGCCAAACAGGCTCACGGTCTGCGGGAGCGCACGCCCGGTGAGCTGAACCACGCGCGCTGGGTCGAGTTCACCGCGCAGACCCGGATGTCCGGCGTCGACGTCGAGAGCCGCAGGTTGCGCAAGGGCGCGGCGAGTGCCGTCACCGAATGGGTGCGCGCGCAGGGCGGTTCGGTGCCCGGCGAGCTCGGCGCGACCGTCGACGGCATCTCCGCCGCGGGCGGCACGCCGCTGGTCGTCGGCGAGGCCGACGGCGACGGCGCCAGGGTGCTCGGCGTCATCCACCTCAAAGACGTGGTGAAACAGGGCATGCGCGAGCGGTTCGACGAGATGCGCAGCATGGGCATCCGCACGGTGATGATCACCGGCGACAACCCGCTGACCGCGCAAGCGATCGCGGACGAGGCGGGGGTCGACGATTTCCTCGCCGAGGCGACGCCGGAGGACAAGCTGGCGCTGATCAAGCGGGAACAGGAGGGCGGACGCCTGGTCGCGATGACCGGCGACGGCACCAACGACGCGCCCGCGCTGGCGCAGGCCGACGTGGGCGTGGCGATGAACACCGGCACCTCGGCCGCCAAAGAGGCAGGCAACATGGTCGATCTGGATTCCGATCCGACCAAGCTGATCGAGATCGTGGAGATCGGCAAGCAGCTGCTCATCACGCGCGGGGCGCTGACGACGTTCTCCATCGCCAACGACATCGCCAAGTATTTCGCGATCATCCCCGCGCTGTTCGTGACGCTGTTCCCCGGCCTGGACCTGCTCAACGTCATGCGATTGGCCAGCCCGCAGTCGGCCATCCTGTCCGCGGTGATCTTCAACGCCGTCGTCATCGTGGCGCTGATCCCGCTGGCGCTGCGCGGCGTGCGCTACCGGCCGTCGAACGCTTCGAAGTTGCTCAGCCGCAATCTGATCGTCTACGGGCTCGGCGGCATCATCGCGCCGTTCCTCGGCATCAAACTCGTCGACCTCGTGGTCCAGTTCCTCCCCGGGATGTCCTGACATGCGCCTTTCAACCTGGATCCGGCAGCATCTCGCCGCCCTGCGCGCGTTGCTCGCGCTCACGGCGATCACCGGAATCGTCTACCCGCTGGCGGTTTTCGCGGTGGCCCAGTTGCCCGGTCTGCACGAGAAAGCGGACGGGTCGTTGATCGAGGTGAACGGAACGACGGTGGGCTCCGGCCTGATCGGGCAATCGTTCACCGGCCCCGGCGGTGCGGCCTCGGCGCAGTATTTCCAGAGCCGCCCTTCGGCCGCCGGTGACGGCTACGACCCGATGTCCACTTCCGCGAGCAATCTCGGACCCGAGGACATCGTCGACACTCCGGCACGCGCGAGCCTGCTCACCGCGGTCTGCGCTCGCAGCAAGGAGGTCGGCAACCGTGAGGGGATCGACGGCAGCCGCCCGTTCTGCACGAAAGACGGTGTCGGCGCGGTGCTCTCGGTGATCGGACCGCGTGACTCCGACGGGGACGTTTCGCGCCCCGTACGGGTCGTCAGCGTCAACGAGGCGTGTCCGGCACCGCCGTTCGTCGCGGCCTATCGCGGCGTCCGGGTCGACTGCGCCGAACCGGGACAGGATTACTCCATCGGACGCATCGTCCCCATCCGCGGCGACGCGCCCGCCGACCCGGCGGTGCCCGCCGATGCGGTCACCGCGAGCGGGAGCGGGCTCGATCCGAACATTTCGCCGCGGTACGCGGCCATCCAGGTGCCTCGGGTCGCGAAAGCGCGCGGGATCTCCGAGCAGCAGGTGCGCGCCGTAGTGGACGAGCACACCAGCGGCCGGACACTGGGATTCCTCGGCGAGCCGCGGGTCGACGTGCTGCGGTTGAACCTGGACCTGGATCGCCGGTACCCCTACCGCGGTTGACGCGGAGGCGGCCGCGGGCGGTGTCGTTGTGCCGCCCGCGGCCGTCGACGGCGGTCAGTGGCCGCGGGCGATCCAATCGGCGAGGAAGGGCTTCTCCGCGCCGATGGTGGTGGAATCGCCGTGTCCGGTATGGACCGTGGTCTCCTCCGGGAGCGTCAGCAGGCGTTGGCGGATCGACTCGATGATCGTGCCGAAATCGGAGAACGATCGGCCGGTCGCGCCGGGGCCGCCGGCGAACAACGTGTCGCCCGTGAACACGGCCTTCGCGTCGGGCAGATGCAGTGCGACCGAGCCGGGGGAGTGGCCAGGGGTGTGCAGGACGTGGATTTCGGTGTCGGACACGCCGATCCGATCGCCGTGCGCGAGCGGCTGGTATCCCGTGTCGGGATGGGTCATGCGCCACAGCGGTTCGTCGCCGGGGTGCAGCAGGATGGGTGCGTTCAGGCGCTCGGCGAGTTCGGGGGCGACCGTCACGTGATCGTTGTGTCCGTGGGTGCACACGATCGCGCGAACGGCGCGCCCGGCGACCGCCGCGAGAATCGGGCCTGCGTCGTGGGCGGCATCGATGACGACCACCTCGTCGTCGTCGCCGACGAGCCAGATGTTGTTGTCCACCGCCCAGGTGCCGCCGTCGAGGCGGAACTCGCCGGAGGTGACGACGCGGTCGATGCGGATGGTCACCAGACCACCACCGAACGCAGCACGTCGCCCGCGTGCATCTTGGCGAAGGCTTGCTCCACCTGGTCCAGCCCGATGCGTTCGGAGACGAACCGGTCCAGCGGCAGCCGTCCCTGGCGGTAGAGGTCGATCAGGGCGGGGAAGTCACGTTCCGGCAGACAGTCGCCGTACCAGGCGGATTTCAGCGCGCCGCCGCGGGAGAAGAAGTCAAGCAGCGGCATCTCCAGGGTCATCTCCGGGGTCGGCACGCCGACGAGGACCACCGTCCCGGCGAGGTCGCGGCCGTAGAAGGCCTGCTGCCAGGTCTCCGGCCGTCCGACCGCGTCGATGACCACGTCCGCGCCCCAGCCGTCGGTGTACTCCTGGATCTTCTCGACCACGTCCTCGGTGGTCGCATCGATCGTGTGGGTGGCGCCGAAGTCCGTGGCCCAGCGCAGTTTCCTGGCGTCGCGGTCCACCGCGATGACGGCGCGCGCACCCGCGAGCCTGGCTCCGGCGATGGCCGCGTCCCCGACGCCGCCGCAGCCGATCACCGCGACGGTGTCGCCGATCGAGACGTTGCCGGTGTGGATCGCCGAGCCGATGCCCGCCATCACGCCGCAGCCGAGCAGGCCCGCCACCGCAGGGTCGGCTTCCGGATCGACCTTCGTGCACTGGCCTTCGTGCACCAACGTCTTGTCGGCGAACGCGCCGATGCCGAGGGCGGGCGTCAGCTCGGTGCCGTCGGCGAGGGTCATCTTCTTGCTCGCGTTGCGACTGTCGAAGCAGTACCACGGCCTGCCGCGCTTGCAGGCCCGGCACTCACCGCAGACCGCGCGCCAGTTGAGGATCACGTAGTCACCCTCGGTCACATGGGTGACCGCCGCGCCGACGGCTTCCACCACGCCCGCCGCCTCGTGGCCGAGCAGGAACGGGAAATCGTCGGTGATGCCGCCTTCGCGATAGTGCAGGTCGGTGTGGCAGACCCCGCACGCCTGCACCCGCACCACCACGTCGTGCGGGCCCGGATCGGGAATCACCACCTCGACGCTCTCGACCGGTGCGCCTTTGCTGCGGGCCACGATCCCGCGGACGGTTTCCGACACCTGTGCCTCCTGAGCGAGTTCTCGGGACGCGGATCCGGTCGCTCCATGGACCCGCGAGCTGAACACCTGTCCATACAGTTGTTCCCGATCCGAACCCTACCGCCGGATCGCGCGAAGTCCCGAGTTTCGAGCGGGAATCGCCCGTGAGGGTTGACATTCCACTTTGGAGGGTTATGCTGGACTCATATTCCACTATGGAAGATAAACCCGTCGATAGGACCAGGCATGGACATCTCCACCGGCACTCGCGCCTCGAACGCCGAACGCGACGTCGTGGTGCGCCTGCTCGGCAGGCATATGGCGGACGGCCGGATCGATCTGCCCGAGTACGACCAGCGCGTCGCCCAGGTGTACGCCACCACCGATCGCGAAGACCTGCGCGCGGTGCTGTCCGATCTGCCCGAACTGGGCAAGGACGCCGTGGCGCCCGCTTCCGCGCGCCCCCGCATCCCGATCTGGCAGCGCATCGAGGGCAGCACCTGGCTCGCCGTGAGCCTGCTGGTGCTCGTCATCTGGGGCGCGGTCTCGCTGAGCGTCGGCGCGCTGACCTACTTCTGGCCGATCTGGGTGATCGGCCCGTGGGGCGCCGTCCTGGCGTTCCGGATGGTGGCGGGCTTCGAGAACGGCCGGTTCAGCCACCGCGCGAGCTGAGCTCCGACCGTCGGCGCTGTCACCCGTCGCACCGGGCGACAGCGCCGTTGTCGTGTCCTACCACCCGCGCCGCGCGGACTCGTGCGGGGGAAGCGAGGGTTCCCGCCGTGACCGCTGATCGCCGCGGTGACGGCGGCCGGGTGGTTGGTCGTCGGCCCGGTCTCGGTCGGACGGCACCGGACGGTCGCGGTATGCCGCATCGGGCCGCTCTCTTCGGCCGGTCCCTGGCTCGCGGTCCGCGGGCCTGCGTCCGGTCTGCTCGCTCCCTCGCGGATGACGGACCTCCGCGTCGTCGTAGTCGTCCCGAGGTCCGGCGCGGTGCGATGCGTCGGGCTCATCGGGACGCCGACGTCTCGGCGGGTCGAGACGGCCGGGTGCAGAACGCGGAGGCGGATTCGCCCCACCGCCGCGCGGGAGCCGGTCGCCTCGCCGAGCGGGTTCGGATTCCTCGCGGCGGCGGCGTCGTGCTGCCGCGGGCGGGCTGTAGTCGCCGGCCGGAGGGTTCGTTCGTGCTGTCGGCCAGGAGTTCGCGGTGCGTGTCGGTCGATCGGCATCGGTGCGCCGGGACGAGGTCGGTGGCTCGGCGGCTCCGCGACGGGTGGACCGGCTCTCGCCGCGCGCCTCCTGCGGCGGCTTCCGGCGGGATCTGCTCGCACGGGGCGGCTGCGGCGGACGACCCGGCTGGAGGACGGGAAGCTCCCGGGTGATCTGCGTGGCGCTGACGCCTTTCTCCTGATAAGTGGCGGCGATGTCGTGCGCGCGCAACCACGCGCCCGGATCGTGGCGGGCGACGGCGTCCAGCCACGGAAGGGTGTCCTCGAGCAGATCGAGCAGATCGCCGGGGCCGTCGCCGAGCGCGGCCCGGATGGCGGGGAAGGCTTCCGTGGGGAAGGTCCACTTCCATTCGGACCGAGCTTCCGCGTGTCTGCGGCCGTGCAGGACGAGGTCGCCGGAGCGGGAGATCTTGGCCCGCACCGTCCGGACGCCGGACTCGATGACGAGTTCGCCCGTTTCGGTGCGGGTGATCTGCTCGGTCTGGTCGTCATCGTCGAGTTCGGGGGCACCGATCTCGTCGTCGGGGTCGACGCGGCGCATCCATTTCGTGACCGCGCCCAGCGGGAGCAGCGGCTGTCGGTCCGCAATGTGGGCGCGGGTGATCCGCAATGTCCGCGCAATCCCGGCGACGAGATCCGCCCGGCCCGGGGATTCCGCGGCGTCGGGCAGGTCGTCGTCCTCCCAGTGGTCTGGGGGCGCCGACCGGGGGCCGATGCCGGTGCGCCCGGGTCGCTCGCTCCTGCCGTACGCCGGTTCGGCGGATCGCCCGGCTCGGCCGGGAAAATTCCCAGGACTGGGAGTTTCGTCCTCGTCGGCGTCGTCCCCCGGCGGGTCCGCGTCCTGCTCCGGTCCCCGCAGTTTGATCTCGAACCACGCCGCGCCAAGGGCGGCCGCGGCGAAAGCCGCCGCGACCGCCACCTCCATCCGCACATCGCTCAGCAGCGCGCTCTTGCTGCGTTCACAGGCGTGCAGGAACACCAGGCTGCCGAGGACGAGCCCCGCGATCCGGGCAAGGCGGAACCGGGTACTTGTCCCTGGTGAGGGGGCAGACATCGTGGTGCGCTCCCGAACGTTCCGCTGACGAATCAGAGGGATCGTAAGGGGCCGGAGGATGTGGCGTCAGTGCCAGTTCGAGACCGGGCATGGGCGGCGGGCTGACGGAAGAGACGCGTGCCGGTGGCAGAGCGGGCGTTCCCGCATCCCGGTGCGCCGGCGGAGTCGGTCGCGTCGCGGCCGCCGACCCGATGCGACCGGCGCCGCCGTCGCCGTCCCGGCAAACCCGGGGCATATCGAAATGCGCGCGAACCAGCGGCGAGTCGATAACCTACGGATATCGCCGAACCACCACTCGGCCGCGCACGCCGTCGGGCCCCGGAAGCTCCCGGTACGCGACGGATACCATGACAGGTCGCCGGATGCGCTGCCCCGACGCGGAACGCCGACCGGGCAGAACACGGAAAGGTCGTCGAACTTGCACCTGAAGAGCCTGACGTTGAAGGGCTTCAAATCCTTCGCGTCCGCGACGACGCTGCGCTTGGAACCGGGCATCACGTGTGTGGTCGGTCCCAACGGCTCGGGCAAATCGAACGTCGTCGACGCGCTCACCTGGGTGATGGGCGAGCAGGGCGCCAAGGCGTTGCGCGGCGGCAAGATGCAGGACGTGATCTTCGCGGGCACGGCGGGCCGCGCGCCGCTCGGCCGTGCCGAGGTCACGCTGACCATCGACAATTCCGACGGCGCGCTGCCGATCGACTACGCCGAGGTGTCCATCACCAGGCGCATGTTCCGCGACGGCGCGGGCGAGTACGAGATCAACGGCAACTCCTGCCGCCTGATGGACGTGCAGGAACTGCTCAGCGACTCCGGCATCGGCCGCGAGATGCACGTCATCGTGGGTCAGGGCCAGCTGTCGGCCATCCTGGAATCGCGCCCTGAGGACCGCCGCGCGTTCGTCGAGGAAGCCGCCGGTGTGCTCAAGCACCGCAAACGCAAGGAGAAGGCGGTCCGCAAGCTCGAGGCCATGCAGGCCAACCTGGCTCGGCTGACCGACCTCACCACCGAACTGCGCCGCCAGCTCAAACCGCTGGGCAGGCAGGCGGAGGTGGCGCGCAGGGCGCAGACCGTGCAGGCCGACCTGCGCGACGCCCGGCTGCGGCTGGCCGCCGACGACCTGGTCACCCGGCGCGAAGAGCTGGCCAGCCAGCAGAGCAAGGAAGCGTACGCGCGCGAACAGCAGATCACCGTGCAGTCCGAGCTGGACGCCGCGAACGCGGCGCTGGCGCAGCAGGAATTCCAGCTGTCGCGGCTGACGCCGAGCGCGGAGGCCGCCGCGCAGCTGTGGTTCCAGCTGTCCGCGCTCGCCGAGCGGGTCAACGCGACCATCCGCATCGCGGGCGACCGGGCGCGGCACCTGGACGCGGCGGCTCCGGTCAGCACCGGCCGCGACCCCGAGCAACTCGAGGCCGAGGCCGACCGGGTCGAGGCCGAGGAGGCCGAGCTGCGCGAAGCGGTGGAGATCGCCACGGAGACGCTGGAGGCGGCCCGCGACCAGCTGGCCGAACGCGAACACGCCGCCAAGGCCGCCGAGCAGGCGCACTTGGCCGCGGTGCGGGCGATCGCCGACCGGCGCGAGGGAGTGGCCCGGTTGTCCGGCAAGGTGGACACCCTGCGGGCCAGGGCGCAGTCGGTGGACGCGGAGATCGCGCGGCTGTCGGTCGCGATCGCCGACGCCCGCCATCGCGGTGAGGCCGCGCAAGCCGAATTCGATACGGTGCAAGCCGAACTCGCCGAACTCGACGCGGGCGAGGCCGGTCTCGACGCTCAGCACGAGCACGCGGCGCAGGCGCTGGAACTGGCCGATCAGCGGGTCACCGAACTGCGCGAACAGGACCGGGACGCGAGCAAGCGCGTCGCGTCGCTCAGCGCGCGCATCGAGGCGCTCGGCATGAACCTGGCCCGCCGGGACGGTGTGGCCTGGCTGGTGGAGCACCGCGAGCAGGGATTGCTCGGCCCGCTCTCGGCGCTGCTGCGCGTGCACGGCGGCTTCGAGGCGGCGGTCGCCGCCGCGCTGGGCCCGCTGGCCGACGCCGTCGCCGCCGACACCGGCGAGTCCGCGCACGCCGCGATCCAGGCGCTCAAGGACGCCGACGCGGGCCGCGCCGCCGTCGTCTTCGGCGCCGAGCGTGCCGATCGGCCGCGGCCGGACGCGCTGCCCGACGGCGCCCGCTGGCTGTTCGACGTGGTCGAATGCCCCGACTCGGTGCGCGGCGCGATCGCGGCGCTCACCGCGGGGATCGCGGTGGCCGACGATCTGCCCGCCGCCCGCGCGCTGGTCGCGGCGCGGCCCGAACTGCGCGTGGTCACCCGCGACGGCGACCTCACCGGAAACGGCTGGCTGCTCGGCGGTTCCGATCGCGCGCCCAGTCAGCTGGAGATCCAGGCCGACATCGACGCCGCCGAGGCGGAGTTGGTCGCGGCGCAGCGGCGCGCCGAGGAACTCGAGGCCGCGCTGTCCGGCGCGCTCGAGGAGCAGGCCGATCGCAAGGACGCCGTCGACCAGGCGCTGCTCGCCCTGCACGAATCCGATCAGGCGCTGGTCGCGATCTACGAGCGGCTGGGCAGGCTCGGTCAGACCGCCCGCACCGCGCACGCGGAGAGCGAACGGCTGGTCGGCCAGCGCGACGACGCGGAGGCGAGCCGGGAGGAGGCGCTGGCCGCGCTGGCCGAGCTGGAGGATCGCCTGCGCCACGCGGAATTGGAGCAGTCCGAGGCGGACGCCGACGGCGCGGGCGCGGCGGGCACCGAATCCGCGGGCCGCGCGCGCGAGGAGGCCGCCGCCGCGCTGGCCGAGGCGCGCGCCATGGAGGTCGAGGCGAGGCTCGCCGTGCGTACCGCCGAGGAGCGCGCGGAATCCGTTCGCGGCAAGGCCGATTCGCTGCGCCGCGCCGCCCGTGCCGAGCGGGAGAACCGCGCCCGCGCCGAACGCGCGCGAGCCGCGCGCAGGCAGGCGGCCGAACTCGCCGCCGCGGTGGCCGAATCCGGTGCGAAGATCGCCGCCGAACTCGAGCGGGTGGTGGCCGAGGCCGGCGCCCGCCGCGACGAGCTGGTGCGCAAACGCTCGGAGTGCGCCGCGCAGGTCGAACAGGTCAAGGAGCGGGTGCGCGCGCTCACCGCGCAACTGTCCCAGCTCACCGACGCGGTGCATCGGGACGAGGTGGCCAAAGCCCAAGCGGCGCTGCGCATCGAGCAGCTGGAGGCGACCATCGCCGAGCAGTTCGGTATCGCGCTGGACGATCTGATCGCCGAGTACGGCCCGCACGTGCCGCTGCCGCCGTCGGCGCTGGAGATGCAGGAGTACGAGCAGGCCAAGGAGCGCGGCGAGCAGGTCAGCGAACCCGCCCCGATGCCGTACGACCGGCAGACCCAGGAGCGTCGCGCCAAGCGCGCCGAGAAGGATCTCGCCACCCTGGGCAAGGTGAATCCACTCGCGCTGGAGGAATTCGCGGCGCTGGAGGAGCGGTACAACTTCCTGGCCACGCAGCTCGAGGACGTCAAGAGCGCGCGCAAGGATCTGCTCGACGTGGTCGCCGAGGTCGATGCCCGCATCCTGCAGGTGTTCACCGAGGCGTACGCCGACGTGGAGCGCGAGTTCGTCGAGGTGTTCGCGAAACTGTTCCCCGGCGGCGAGGGCAGGCTGCTGCTCACCGACCCCTCGGACATGCTCACCACCGGCATCGAGGTGGAGGCCCGTCCGCCGGGCAAGAAGGTCAAGCGCCTGTCGCTGCTGTCCGGCGGGGAGAAGTCGCTGACCGCCGTCGCGTTGCTGGTGGCCATCTTCCGCGCCAGGCCGTCGCCGTTCTACGTGATGGACGAGGTCGAGGCCGCGCTGGACGACACCAACCTGCGCCGTCTGATCGGCCTGTTCGAGCAGTTGCGGGAGAAGAGCCAGCTGATCGTCATCACCCACCAGAAGCCGACGATGGAGATCGCCGACGCGCTCTACGGCGTCAGCATGCGCGGCGACGGCATCACCCAGGTGATCTCTCAGCGGTTGCGCGGGGAGAACCTGGCCCCGGTCGGCGCCGCGGGCTGACCCGCCGCGCGGTCAGCTCCGGCGTGCGGGCAGGGTGACGGTGCCGGAGTCCAGGTCGACCAGTGGGTCGTCACCGGAGATCCGATCGTCGACCTTGGCGATCGCCACCCATTCCTTGCGCTCGTGGATGTGCTTGCGCGAGGGGCCGAATATCTCGTCGACCTCCGCGCCGACCGGATCGCGCCGGGCGCGGCCGGATCGTCTGCGCATGCCTTCCACCGTGCCGAGCGTACGCCTCGCCGCTCGACAACCCCGGTGAGCAGGGCCTGCGCCCAGTGGCACCGGCACCGGCACCGGTCCGCCCCGCTTCTCGGTGCGGCCTTTTCACCACGCGGCCGCGGACGAGACGATCGCCCCCCCATCGGGAAGCTCGGGTCCCGCGTGGTTCGGCCGCGACGCTCCGTCTCTCGGCGGCTACGGCCTCGGTGGGGGACCCCTCAGCTCCGGGGCCGCCGGCGACAGCGAGTCGTCTCATGTGATCCGGCTCGTACGCGACGCCACGGTGCGACGGGATCCCCGAACCGCGAATCGACCCCGATCACCCAGTCTTATCGGAGCTTTCGTGGTCGAGCAGCGCTTTGATCTGCGCCGCACCGGTTTCGGCGAGCCAGGCGTCGAATGTCCGCAGCCCGGGATGGATTGCGCGGATCTCGTCGACGTCGGCGCTCCAGCCGCCGGTGTGGCGCATGAGCCGCCACGTATTGCCGATCTCCGCGCCGATCGCGTCCGCCTCGGCTTCGCCGACTTCGTGGTAGCTGACTCGATGACCGGTGGCCGCGCTGATCGCCGCCGCGGCCACGGGCGGGACGAGCACGTCACCTGCGAGTTCGAGGACGCGGCCGTGGAAGCGATCCGGGTCGGCGAACGCCAGACCGGCGATGTCGCCGATGTCCGCGACGGCGATCACCTTCATCGGCCCCTCAGCCGGGAACAGGTGCCGGTGCACGCCGTCTTTGATGCCGTCGACGGGTGACGTGCGCAGCAGGTAGTTCTCCATGAAGCGCACCGGGCGCAGCAGGGTGTATTGCAGACCGCTGGCGATGATCGCGTCTTCGATGCGCTTCTTACCCGTCGCGCCCCACGAGGTGCTGTCGCCCATCGAGGCGATGCCGGTGAACACGATCTGCCGCACCCCGGCCGCACGTGCGGCCTCGACGATCGCTTCGCCGCGCGCGGCCTCCAAGTCGACGTCCCAGCCTTCCGGACCGTAGGCGGCGGGCGGGACCAGGAACAGGCCGCTGACACCGGCCAGCGCCGCGGGCAAGGTCTCGGGGGCGTCGAAGTCGCCGACGACGAGTTCCGCGCCCGCCGCGGCCGGTTCCTGCGCGGCGTGCGCGTGCGCGTCGCGGACGAGCGCGCGCACCGCCCTGCCGTCGGCCAGCAGTCGCCGGGCGGTCGTGCCGCCCTGCTTGCCGGTGGCCCCGGTGACCAGGATGAGGTTGTGCTGAGGGGACATGCTCCGCCTTCTCTGCTCGGTAGAATCGGGTTGGTTGACCCGGATCCGGACGATACGGGTCGCGCCACCGATCGACCAGGCTGCTTATCGGAAGGCCGTAACGAAATGACCGCATCGCTCGCTCCGGGCGGGATGTCGCGATCCGATGCCCGCCGCAATCGCGCCCTCGTGCTGGCGGCCGCGCAGCGCGCCTTCGCCGAACAGGGCGCCTCCGTGTCACTGGTCGAGGTCGCCCGCAGGGCTGGTGTCGGCGCGGGCACCGTCTACCGGCACTTCCCCACGAAAAGCGCACTGCTGGAAGCGGTTATGCAACAGCGCATCGACCGGTTGGCGAAGCTGGCCGCCGACCATCTCGCCGCACCCGATCCCGGCGCCGCCTTCTTCGACTTCTGCACCGCGGTGATCGCCACGACCCCGGACAACCAGGCGCTGTGCGACCTCGTTCAGTCCGACGACGGTTGGCCGCGCGCGCTGGTACAGAGCGCGGGGGTGCGATTCCACGGTGCGGTGGCGGCTCTGCTCGCCGCGGCCAAGCGGGAGGGGGCGGTCCGGGCCGACATCGAACTCGACGACGTGCTCGCCATCTTCACCGGATGCGTTGCGATCCAACGGCTCCGTAAGGCCAGTGGCGGCCTCGACCGTACCGCCGCGATCGTGCTGGACGCGCTGCGCGCGGGGCCGGTCGGACCGGTGGTGACGAAACGGGAGGGCGACACCGAAGACCGTAACGAAACTGGGGAGCGTAACGAAAGCGAAGCGGATCGCTGCCCGGTGTGCCGGGCGGCGGTGCCCCGGGCCGGGACGGGTCGCAGGGCCAGATACTGCTCGGCCGCGTGCCGTCAGAAGGCGCATCGCCGACGGGTCGCGGCGGCACGCTGAGTCCGAATGGTGCATTTGTGCCATCGGGTGCTCGGCTGCGCCACGGACCGATCGGACCCCGGCTCGTGATCCCCGGGTGAGCCGGTGATCCGCGGGGCGCTCGCCGCCGGTTGGAAGGGGTTACCGGTTGCTCAGAGCAGGTCGCTGACGTCGTCGGGCACGTCGACGGCGTACTTGCGCAGAATGTCCATCGAGATCACTTCCAGGGCGTTCTCGTGTGTGGCGGCCAGCACCACGGGCGCGGCGACGCCGTCCTCGTGCGCGTGCAGCCATCGCACGGCGACCACGCACCACCGGTCCCCCGGCTGCAAACCGGGAAAATTGTTCTCCGGGCGGGGTGTGCTCAAATCGTTTCCGATGGAAGCCTGATGCTCCAGGAATTCTGCCGTGACAACGGTGCAGACGGTGTGGCTGCCCAGATCCTCCGGCCCGGTACTGCAGCAGCCGTCCCGGTAGAAGCCGGTGAGAGGATCGGTGCCGCACTCTTCCAGCGGCCCCCCAAGCACGTTTCGATCGGTCACGTCGCCGATCCTATTGTCCCTTCGCGAGAAGTTCCGCAGGACAAGAAATCTGGAGGGCTGTGTCGGTGCCCGCTCGCACCGGCCCACGGCCCGGTACCTGCGATGTTCGCCGACTTCGCGCCGTCGGCCCCGGCGCGCGACTCGCGCGCCGGGTGCGGCTCGGGGCCGATCCCGTGACGACCGGTCTGCAAGGATGGTCCGCGTGAGTCCCGAAGTCTGGATCCTGATCGCCGCGGTCGCCGCACTGCTGCTCGTCGTGCTCGTCGCCGGATTCGTCCGGTACAAGCGCGGCCGCGTGTCGCTGACGCCGCCCACGCAGGACAAGGAGCTGACCGACCGGTCCGGTGGCTACACCGCGTCCGGCGGATTCTCCTTCAGCCGGGGTGGCACGGCGACCGAACCGCAACCGGTCGAGCGCACCGACACCGAAGGACAGCCGCACGTCGGCGATGACGCCGCGATACCGCGCGACGCGCCCAAACGCGGCATCACGAACGTTCCCTTGCCGGATGCCGACGTCACCGAGGCGGCCCCCGCGCCGGAAGTCGTCGAGCCGGCCACCGAAGCGGAGGCCGGGCCGGAGACGGTGCCGCAGGACAGCGACGCGGTGGAGGCCCCGGAGGCCCCGGCTCAGGACACGACCGCCGAGCCGGTCACCGGCACCACGGGCCCGGACACCGGCGTCACCACCGAGATCGTCGCGCCCGACACGCCCGCTGGCGTCGAGGCGCCCGCCGCGCTGGAGGAGATCGAGCCCACCGCGGGCCGCCTGGTCCGGCTGCGCGGACGGCTGTCGCGCTCGCAGAACGCGGTCGGCAAGAGCCTGCTCGGCCTGCTCGGCGGCGGCGACCTGGACGACGACTCGTGGGAAGAGGTGGAGGACACCCTCGTGCTCGCCGACCTCGGCACCGCGAGCACCACGGCCGTCGTCTCCCGGCTGCGTGCGGAGATGGCGGCGCGCAGCGTGCGGACCACCGACGAGGCGCGTGCCGTGCTGCGCGACGTGCTGATCGAGCAGCTGCGCCCGGAGCTGGACCGCTCGGTGCGCGCGCTGCCGCACCCCGATCACCCGTCCATCCTGCTCGTGGTGGGCGTGAACGGCACCGGCAAGACCACCACCACCGGCAAGCTCGCCCGGGTGCTCGTGGCCGACGGCCGCCGGGTGCTGCTCGGCGCGGCCGACACCTTCCGCGCCGCGGCGGCGGACCAGTTGCAGACCTGGGGCGAGCGGGTCGGCGCCGATACCGTCCGCGGTCGTGAGGGCGCCGACCCGGCCGCGGTCGCCTTCGACGCGGTGGCCGCGGGCGTCGAGCGCGGGGTGGACGCGGTGCTGATCGACACGGCAGGGCGGTTGCACACCAAGACGGGCCTGATGGACGAGCTGGGCAAGGTCAAGCGCGTGGTGGAGAAGAAGGCCGCCGTCGACGAGGTCCTGCTCGTGCTGGACGCGACCGTCGGACAGAACGGACTCACCCAGGCCAGGGTGTTCGCCGAAGTGGTCGACATCACCGGCGTGGTGCTGACCAAGCTGGACGGGACGGCCAAGGGCGGCATCGTCTTCCAGGTCCAGCACGAACTGGGCGTGCCGGTGAAGCTGGTCGGGCTCGGCGAGGGCGCCGACGACCTGGCTCCGTTCGAGCCCGCCGCGTTCGTGGACGCACTGCTGGGCTAGAGCCGTCCCGATCCCGAGTCCGGCCCGAAGAGGTTGCCGCGGGCGGCGTTCTGCCCACCGGCTGCGCCGCGTGCGCTCCTGGGTCGACGCCGCCCGCGGTGCGAGGGCGGTCACACCCCGGAAGTTTGCCGACTCATCCTGTGCGGTAACGAATGTCCGATTCACGAAAAGCGTGCTCACAGCGCCGCGAACACCGCGGTGTAGGTGACGAAACGTAGTGGCAACACGGCTGTGCCATCCGTTCACGTAGGTGAAACACGGCAGCTCTACGGATGAAACACCGAGTTAGGACCCTTCTGTTCAGGTCCATTTGCCGGAATCGGCTGGGCCCGAGATGAGGAGGACATTAAAGTGGCTTTTCCACTTACCGGTGCACCGGATACCGGTGACACCGCATGGATGCTGGCGAGCTCGGCGCTGGTGTTGCTGATGACGCCGGGCCTGGCTTTCTTCTACGGCGGCATGGTCCGGTCGAAGAACGTGCTCAACATGATCATGATGAGCATCAGCGCCATGGGCTTGGTCGGCGTCCTGTGGTCGCTGTACGGATACTCGACGGCCTTCGGCGACAACACCTTCGGCCTGATCGGTGATCCGACGCAGTTCTTCGGCCTCAAGGGCCTGATCGGCGGCAACTCCGTCGCCGAGGTCAAGGACGCGGCGGGCTCGGTCACCACCGAAGCGGTGAACATCCCGCTCGCCGGCACGATTCCGGCGACCGTCTTCGTCGCCTTCCAGCTGATGTTCGCCATCATCACGGTTGCCCTCATCTCGGGTGCGGTCGCCGACCGCTTGAAGTTCGGCGCGTGGCTGCTGTTCGCAGGCATCTGGTCCACGGTGGTCTACTTCCCGGTCGCGCACTGGGTGTTCGATTTCGACGTCAAGGACGCCGACGGCAACGTCGTGCACGAGGGCGGCTGGATCGCCAACAAACTGCTCGCGGTCGACTTCGCCGGTGGCACGGCGGTGCACATCAACGCCGGTGCGGCCGGTCTGGCCCTGGTGCTGGTGCTCGGCAAGCGCAAGGGCTGGCCGACCACCCCGTTCCGCCCGCACAACCTGCCGTTCGTCATGCTCGGCGCGGGTCTGCTGTGGTTCGGCTGGTTCGGTTTCAACGCCGGTTCCGCGGTGACCTCCGGCGGCCTCGCCGGTTCGACCTTCGTCACCACCACCATCGCCACCTGCGCCGCGATGCTGGCCTGGCTGCTGGTGGAGAAGATCCGCGACGGCAAGCCCACCTCGCTGGGCGCGGCCTCGGGCATCGTGGCGGGTCTGGTCGCCATCACCCCGTCGTGTTCCTCGGTGAACGTGCTCGGCGCGCTCGCCATCGGCGTCGTCGCGGGCGCGCTGTGCGCCCTCGCGGTCGGCCTGAAGTTCAGGTTCGGCTTCGACGACTCGCTCGACGTGGTCGGCGTGCATCTGGTCGGCGGCATCGTCGGCACCCTGATGGTCGGTTTCGTCGCGGCGCCCGAGGCGGGTGCGGCCAAGACCGGTCTGCTCTACGGCGGCGGATTCGATCAGCTGTGGCGACAGGCGGTGGGCGCCGGTGTGGTGCTTGCCTTCTCCTTCGTCGCGACCCTGATCATTGCCTATATCGTGAAGTTCACCATTGGGCTGCGCGTGAGCGAGGAAGCGGAGTCGGTCGGCTTGGACGAGTCCGAGCACGCGGAAACCGCCTACGACTTCGCCGCTCTGGGTAGCACGGCACGTTCGGCCGTCAAGGAGGCATGACGAACATGAAACTGATCACCGCAATCGTCAAACCGTTCACGCTCGAGGACGTCAAGTCCGGTCTCGAGCAGGCGGGTGTGTTGGGCATGACCGTCAGCGAGGTCCAAGGGTACGGCCGGCAGAAGGGCCACACCGAGGTGTACCGCGGCGCGGAGTACTCCGTCGATTTCGTGCCGAAGGTCCGTGTCGAGGTCGTCGTGGACGACGCCTCCGTCGACAAGGTCGTGGAGGTGATCGTGGAGGCCTCCCGCACCGGCAAGATCGGCGACGGCAAGGTCTGGGTCACCCCGGTGGAATCGATCATCCGGGTGCGCACCGGCGAACGCGGCACCGACGCGCTGTAGCGGAAAATCGAGTCGAGCGGCGGCCCCGCTCCCACCGGAGCTCCCGGTCGGGGCGGGGCCGCGCGCATGAATGGGCGGTGGGTTGTGGCAAGTCAGTACGAGCACGACGGTGACCGGAAGGTCACCGGACAAGGCGGCGGCAAGGTGTCCAACGGAGCGGCCGACCTGGTCCGCGCGCGAACCCAACTGCTCGACGGCGGCCAGCCGCGCAATCCACGGCTGGACGCCCAGTCGCTGCGCCAGGCGCTGGTCGACCTCTACGAACTCTGGCTCACCGGCAAGGGCGCCGAACTGGGCATCGCACCCGACAGCGGCCTGGCCGTGGTGGCCGTCGGCGGCCTCGGGCGCGGCGAGATGCTGCCGTACTCCGATCTTGATCTGGTGCTGCTGCACGACGACGTCGACCCGGCCCGGGTGGCCGAGGTCGCCGACCAGCTCTGGTATCCGCTGTGGGACGCGCACATCAAACTCGACCACAGTGTGCGCACCGTTCCGCAGGCGTTGCGGGTGGCCGCGGACGATCTGATCGCCGCGCTCGGCATGTTGGAGGCCAGGCACATCGTCGGCGACCAGGAACTGAGCAATCTGCTGATCGGCGGGGTGCGCCGGGAGTGGCGCACCGGCATCCGTTCCCGCTTCGACGAGCTCATCGCCCAAGCCCAGGCCAGATGGGAGCGCAACGGCGAGATCGCCCACCGCGCCGAGCCCGACCTGAAGAACGGGCGTGGCGGCCTGCGCGACATCCAGCTGCTGGACGCGCTGGCCATCGCCCAGCTCACCGACGCGATGCCCGGCCTCGGACCGGACGTGCCCGGCGGCGGATTGAAGCAGGCGCACCGGCGGCTGCTGGACGTGCGCACCGAACTGCACCGCGTGGCAGGCCGCGCCCGCGACCAGCTGCGCGCCCAGGACGCTGACGAGATCGGCGCGGCCCTGCGCATCGGCGACCGGTTCGACCTGGCGCGCACCCTGAGCGATTCGGCCCGGACGGTCAGCTACTCCGTGGACGTCGGGCTGCGCACCGCGGCCAACGCCCTGCCCCGGCGCGGGTTGGCGCGCCTGCGCCGGATGCCGGTGCGCAGGCCGCTGGACGAAGGCGTTGTCGAGCACGCGGGCGAGGTCGTGCTGGCGCGAGACGCCCGCCCCCAGCGCGACCCTGGACTGATCCTGCGCGTCGCGGCGGCGTCGGCGCAGACCGGCCTGCCGATGTCGGCCACCACGCTCAACCGGCTCTCCGAGGACGCCCCCGAGCTACGCGAGCCGTGGCCCAAGGACGCCCTCAACGACTTGCTGGTGCTGCTGGGCGCGGGCCGCGGCACGATCGACGCGATCGAAGCGCTCGACCGGACGGGACTATGGGGCAGGCTGCTGCCGGAGTGGGGCGCGGTGCGCGATCTGCCGCCGCGCGATGTCCAGCACATCTGGACCGTCGACCGCCACCTCATGGAGACCGTCGCCTACGCGGGCGGTCTGAGCACCAGGGTGGCCAGGCCCGACCTGCTCGCCCTCGGCGCGCTGCTGCACGACATCGGCAAGGGCCGCGCGGGCGACCACAGCGTGGTCGGCGCGGAACTGGCCACCCACATCGGCCGCCGCCTCGGTCTGTGGCCGTCGGACGTGCGCACGCTCAGCGCGGTCGTGCGCCACCACCTGCTGCTGCCGGAAACCGCGACCCGGCGCGATCTGTCCGATCCGGAGACGGTGCGTTCGGTCGTCGACGCGCTCGACGGCGATCCGCAACTGCTGGAACTGCTGCACACGCTGGCGGAGGCGGACTCACAGGCCACCGGTCCCGGCGTGTGGGGCGACTGGAAGGCGTCGCTGATCGGCGAACTCGTCCGGCGCTGTCGGTTGGTCATGGCGGGTGACCAGCTGCCGACCCCGGAGCCGATCGCACCGGAACTGGTCGAGAAGGCCAGGGCGGGCGGTGTGCACGTCGACCTGAAGCCCGGCGAGAGCAAACACACCTATGTCGTCACGGTCATCGCGCCCGACAGCTCCGGACTGCTGTCCGACGCCGCCGGTGTGCTCGCGCTGCATTCGCTGCGCGTGCTGTCGGCCGCGCTCGGTGTCGAAGGCTCCTCCGCGGTGGACACCTTCGTCGTCGCCCCCAAATTCGGCGACCCGCCCGACCCGGGGCTGCTGCGCCAGGAATTGATCCGGGCCACGGCCGGTGACCTGGACGTGCCCGCGGCGCTGGCCAAACGTGAGCGCGAGGCGGACACCATCGGCCGCAGCCGGTACGCGCGGGCCCAGCCGCGAGTGATCTGGTCGGACACCTCGACGCCGGGACAGGCCATCCTCGAACTGCGTGCCGAGGACCGGGTCGGCCTGCTCAGCAGGCTGGCCGCGGAGCTGGCAGGCTGCGGAGCCGACGTCCGCTGGGCCAAGGTGGTGACGATGGGGTCGGCGGTGGTCGACAGCTTCTGCCTCGATCTGGGGACCGAGGACGGCCCCGCGCGCAGGGAAGCGATCGGGAAAGCGATTCTCGCGGTGGTTCCCAGAACTGCGCCGAAACCTCCAGCAGACGGTGCTTCGGATTCGGAAAATCAGGATTAGCAGCACTTTTATCCGGTGATAATTCTGTTGCGCAATATTTGCTGCATCCCGACTCTCGGCTCGCGACCGCCCCATACGATCTAGGGCGTCCGGCTGTCGCGAGCACGAGGGGAGCAGGTCGATGGCAATTGAGGTCGTTTCGGCGTCCACGATGACGAGTGACGAGACCACCCACATGGCGCGCTGTGTCGGCGGCGACCGGTGGGTGGTCTCCTGGCTTCCCGGTCGCACCCTGACCGGGCGGCAGGCGGTGACCGCGATGACGATCGCCTCCACGGTCGCCTGCTCGCCCATCCCGAGCACGGCGGAGTGGGCCCTGCTCGACGGACTGGCCCTGGAGCTGGGCCTGACCGCCAACGAGGCGGTCTTCATGGTGGCCGAGGAGAACCACGACTACCGCAAAACGGCCAGGCCGCGCCGTCGCGTGCTCGACTAGCGAGCCCCGCCGCGCCGGGAAGGACGCACCGCCTGCGCGAACACGCGGGCGATCCCATTACCCTGGGAGAGAATGTGACGTCCCCCGAGATCAGGAGCGCGATCGGTGTTCGAATCCCTGTCCGACCGGCTTACCGGTGCCCTCAAGGATCTGCGCGGTAAGGGGCGTCTGTCACCGGCCGACATCGACGCCACCTGTCGCGAGATCCGCTTGGCCCTGCTCGAGGCCGACGTCGCGCTGCCCGTGGTGCGCGGATTCATCGGGCGGATCAAGGAGCGCGCCAAGGGCGCCGAGGTCTCCGCCGCGCTGAACCCGGCCCAGCAGGTCGTGAAGATCGTCAACGAGGAGCTCATCGGCATCCTCGGCGGCGAGACCAGGCGGCTGAACCTGGCCAAGAATCCGCCGACGGTGGTCATGCTGGCCGGTCTGCAAGGTTCCGGTAAGACCACCCTCGCGGGCAAGCTGGCGAAACTGCTGAAGGGGCAGGGGCATCAGCCGCTGCTGGTGGCATGCGACCTGCAGCGTCCCGGCGCGGTCACCCAGCTGCAAGTCGTCGGCGAGCGCGCGGGCGTGCCCGTCTACGCGCCGCACCCCGGCACCTCGGTCGGTGGCGGTGAGAACCCGCTCGGCATCTCCGCCGCCGATCCGGTGAACGTGGCCCGCGGCGGTGTGGAAGAGGCGCGCCAGAAGCAGTACGACGTCGTCATCGTCGACACCGCGGGCCGTCTCGGCATCGACGAGGAACTCATGCGCCAGGCCGCGGGCATCCGCGACGCCGTGCAGCCCGACGAGACCCTGTTCGTGCTCGACGCCATGATCGGCCAGGATGCGGTGAACACCGCCGAGGCGTTCCGTGACGGCGTCGGCTTCACCGGCGTGGTGCTCACCAAGCTCGACGGCGACGCCCGCGGCGGTGCGGCGCTGAGCGTCCGCGAGGTCACCGGCGTGCCGATCCTGTTCGCCTCGACCGGTGAGAAGCTCGAGGACTTCGACGTCTTCCACCCCGATCGCATGGCCAGCCGCATCCTCGGCATGGGCGACGTGCTCACGCTGATCGAGCAGGCCGAGCAGGTCTACGACGCCAAGCAGGCCGAGGAGGCCGCCCGCAAGATCGGCAGCGGCGAGCTCACCCTCGAGGACTTCCTCGACCAGATGCTGGCCATCCGCAAGATGGGCCCGATCGGCAATCTGCTGGGCATGCTGCCTGGCGCGGGCCAGATGAAGGACGTGCTCGCGCAGGTCGACGACAAGCAGCTCGACCGCGTGCAGGCGATCATCCGCGGCATGACCCCGGCCGAACGGGCGAATCCCAAGATCATCAACGCCTCCCGCCGCCTGCGCATCGCCAACGGCTCCGGCGTCCAGGTCTCCGAGGTCAACCAGCTCGTCGACCGCTTCTTCGAGGCGAAGAAGATGATGGCGATGATGGGCCGCCAGATGGGGCTGCCCGGCGCTCGCCGCGGCAACGCCAAGAAGGGCAAGAAAGGCAAGAAGGGCGGTCGGGGCCCGACGCCGCCGAAGGTGCGCGGCGGTTTCCCGGGGATGGGCGGCATGCCCGGCCTGCCCGCCGGGATGCCAGACCTGTCCGACATGCCGGCCGGTCTGGACCAGCTGCCGCCCGGCCTCGAAGGCTTCGATCTCAGCAAGCTGAAGTTCCCCAAGAAGTAGGACGCTCGCGCCGCCCGCGCTGTTCGTGGGCGGCGCTGCGCTCTGCTTCGCGGCTCGGTCGTGCGGCGAGGCCGAGCGGCCTGCTGGACGGGCTTCGCGGCCGTTCCCCGCTCGGATGACCGATCGGAGAAGCGGACAGTAGGTTGGAGGCCGCCGACGAGTTCCAGGAGGTTGCCGTGCATCTACGCGGTGTGGTTCTGCCCGAAGGCGAGATGCGCGACCTCTGGGTACGCGACGGCCTGGTGTCGTTCGATCCGGTGCCCGGAGCCGAAACACTATGCGGCGCAGGGTGGATCGTGCCGGGATTGGTCGACGCCCACTGCCACGTCGGGATCCGGTACGGCGGCGGCCATGAGGACCGAGCGGGTGCCGTCGCGCAGGCCGAGACCGAACGCGACGCGGGCGCCCTGCTGCTGCGCGACGCGGGCTCGCCCATCGACACCCGGTTCATCGACGACCACGAGGAATTGCCTCGGATCATCCGCGCCGGCCGCCACATCGCCCGCCCGAAGCGCTACATCCGCGAACTGGGCATCGAACTGGACGACGAACGCGACCTCCCGGAGATCGTCGCCGAGCAGGCCAGCCTGGGCGACGGCTGGGTGAAGATCGTCGGCGACTGGATCGACCGCTCCGTGGGCGACCTGCGCCCGCTGTGGAGCGACGCGATCTTGAAACAGGCCATCGACGCCGCGCACGCCAACGGCGCACGGGTCACCGCGCACGTCTTCGGCGAGGACGCGCTACCCGGCCTCATCGACGCGGGCATCGACTGCCTGGAGCACGGCACCGGTCTCACCGACGAGACCATCGAGATGATGGTCGAGCACGGCACCGCGCTGGTCCCCACCCTGATCAATATCGACACCTTCCCCGGCATCGCCGACAGCGCGGGCAAATTCCCCGTCTACGCGGCGCACATGCGCGATCTGCACCGTCGGGTGCGCGGCACGGTCGCCGCCGCGCACGAGGCGGGCGTGCCGATCTTCGCGGGCACGGACGCCGGCGGCTCCATCCGGCACGGGCGCATCGCCGACGAGATCTCCGCGCTCGCCGCCGCGGGCCTGTCCGGCCACGACGCACTCGGCGCGGCGTCCTGGCAGGCTCGCTCCTGGCTCGGGCGGCCCGGCATCGAGGACGGCGCTCCCGCCGATCTCGTTGTCTACGAGGAGGATCCGCGCACCCACCCCGAGACGCTCAGCACACCGTACGCCGTCGTCCTGCGCGGACGCGTGTACGGCGGGCACGGTCCGGTCACCGGCCATCGATAACGCGTCACCGCGGCTCACCCGCGCGTATACGGAAGCGGCGTAAGGTCGGATTTCGTGACAATTCGCCTCGGATATCAGATGCCCAACTTCAGCTACGGCAAGTCGGTGCGTGAGCTGTTCCCCACGGTGATCGCGCAGGCCAGAGAGGCCGAAGCCGCCGGTTTCGATACGGCCTTCGTCATGGACCACTTCTATCAGCTGCCCGGCATCGGCACGCCCGACGAGCCGATGCTCGAGGCCTACACCGCCCTCGGCGGCCTGGCCACCGCGACGCAGCGAATCCAGTTGTCGGCGTTGGTCACCGGCAACACCTACCGCAATCCGGCGATGCTCGCCAAGACGGTCACCACGCTGGACGTGGTCAGCGGTGGCCGCGCCGTGCTCGGCATCGGCGCGGGCTGGTTCGAACTCGAGCACCGGTCGCTCGGCTTCGAGTTCGGGACCTTCACCGACCGCTTCGAGCGGCTCGACGAGGCGCTGCACATCATCCAGCCGATGCTGCGCGGCGAGCGGCCCACCTTCGAGGGCAAGTGGTACCGGGTCGAGAACGCGATGAACGAGCCGCGCGTGCGCGATGATCTGCCGATCCTGCTCGGCGGCAGCGGTGAGAAGAAGACCTTCGGCCTTGCCGCCCGCTTCGCCGACCATCTCAACATCATCTGCAACGCCTCCGAGCTGCCGCGCAAACTCGAGGCGCTGCGGGCGCGGTGTGCCGAGGTCGGCCGGGATCCGCAGACCCTGGAGACCAGCTACCTGTGCTTCGTCATGATGGACGAAGACGGTGACCTGGTGCGCAAGCAGCAGCGGGATTACCTGAGCCGCATGGGTATCGACCTGTCGGAGCTGTCGGACGCCGAGCGTGCGCAGAGTCCGGCCGACCGCCAGTTCGTCGGCACGCCCGACGAGGTTGCCGAGCAGCTGCGGACCCGCGTTCTCGACCACGGCGTCGACGGGCTGATCATCAACATGGTGTTCAACGGGCACGAACCGGGCGCGGTCGAGCTGGCCGGACGCACCTTTGCTCCGCTGGTGCGCTGACGAGCGAGAACCGGGCTCGAATGCGGTTGGCGCTGGTTATGATCGGGCGATGATAGCCCCTCCGTGGCGCGCGTCGTACGGTGTCGACGCGCCGTCGGTGTTGTTGTTGCTGGGAGTTCTCGCGGTTGGGTATCTCGCCGCAGCTCTGGTGGTGGCGCTGTTCCAGCAATTGCGTCCGAGCCTGCTGCTCCTGCTGATCGGCGTCGTGCTGGCCACGCAGTTCGGGTTGTTCCTGCACGCGACCCGCCGGGGCAAGTTCCGGGTCTGGGCGCGCCTGCTCGACGACCTCGAACTGCGTGGCGACGAACACCTGCTCGACATGGGCTGCGGCCGCGGGGCGGTGCTGCTGGCCGCCGCGCGCCGCTTGCCCGCCGGGCGGGCGGTGGGCCTGGATCTGTGGTGCTCGGCCGACCACTGCGGGAACACCCCCGCTACCGCGGAGCGGAACGCGCTGGCGGAGAACGTCGCCGATCGGATCGAATTGCGCACCGGCGACATGACCGACATGCCGTTCCCCGACGGCGTGTTCGACGTCGTCGTCTCCAGCTTGGCGATCCACGACATCAAGACCGCCGAGGGCCGGGCCTCCGCGGTCAGGGAGGCATGCCGGGTGCTGCGTCCCGGCGGCAAACTGGTCATCGTCGATATCGGCAACACCAGGCAGTACCGCGCCGTCCTGGCGGCGAACGGCGCGACCGGTCTGATCCACCGGCCGGTGGGGTGGCGGATGTGGTGGGGCGGCCCCTGGGTGCCCACCCGCGCGCTCATCGCGACCGCACCGGGATAGTCCGAGGCGCGCCGATCGTCATGGGCGAGCCGGACGCGATTTCTGGCGTGATCGCCTCGTCTGGCACAATGGACCACCGTCCTTCCGGACAAGTGTCAGCCCGTCTCCGGTTCCGTACCGCGCGGCGGTCACACACTCGAAAGCGCAAAACCGGGCTCGCAGACCATGCGGGTCGCCGAATTGCGTCGTGACCAACCAACGAAAGGCAGATCAGCAGTGGCTGTTCGCATCAAGCTCACCCGTCTGGGCAAGATCCGCAACCCGCAGTACCGCGTCGTCGTCGCGGACGCCCGCACCCGCAGGGACGGCCGGGCCATCGAGTCCATCGGCAAGTACCACCCGAAGGAAGAGCCCTCGCTGATCGAGATCGACTCCGAGCGCGCGCAGTACTGGCTGGGTGTCGGCGCGCAGCCGACCGAGCCGGTCCTCCAGCTGCTGAAGATCACCGGCGACTGGCAGAAGTTCAAGGGCATCGAGGGCGCCGAGGGCACCCTCAAGGTCAAGCCGGCCAAGCCGTCGAAGCTGGACCTGTTCAACGCCGCGCTGGCCGCCGCCGACAACGAGCCGGTCGCCGAGGCGGTCACCCCCAAGAAGAAGAGCAAGAAGGACGCCGAAGAGGGCGCCGAGGCCGGGGCCGCCGAGTAATGAACGGGCGATACCCGTCCATCGGATACCCGTCGCGGGCCGTTCGTAGACCGGCCCCAACGACGGGTGAGTCGCGTCGCGAGGTGATGGAGCAGTGAGCGCCGTCGTCGCCGATGCCGTCGAGCACTTGGTGCGCGGCATCGTCGCCAATCCCGATGACGTCCGCGTCGAGCTGATCACCGGCCGCCGCGGACGCACGGTCGAGGTGCACGTCCACCCCGACGACCTGGGCAAAGTGATCGGACGCGGTGGACGTACCGCGACCGCGCTGCGCACCCTCGTCGCCGGGATCGGCGGCCGTGGCATCCGGGTCGACGTGGTCGACACCGACCAGTAGATGGAACTCGTCGTCGGACGGGTCGCCAAGTCGCACGGCGTGCGCGGCGAACTCGTCGTCGAGGTGCGCACCGACGAACCGGAGGCGCGTTTCGCGCCGGGCGCCAGGTTGCGCGGCCGGTTGCCGCGCGCGACGCAGGTTCGCGAGTTCACCGTGGAGTCGGCCCGGGAGCACTCGGGCCGGCTTCTGGTGTTTCTGGCCGGGGTGGCCGACCGCACCGCAGCCGACGCGCTGCGCGGCATGCTGTTCCTGGTCGACAGTGCCGACCTTCCGCCTTCCGAGGACCCGGACGAGTTCTACGACCACGAGCTGGAGGGGTTGGTGGTCCGGCTCACCGACGGCACCGTGGTCGGCTCCGTCCGTGAAGTGCTGCACTCCGCGGCCGGTGAGCTGCTGGAGGTGCGCGCCGCGGACGACGGGCGGGAGATCCTGATCCCGTTCGTCACCGCCATCGTGCCCACGGTGTCGCTCGCCGATGGCGTGATCGTGATCGATCCGCCCGAGGGTCTGCTCGACCCGGAATGAGACGGTGCCCGATCGCGCCCGCCCCGGCCTGCGACGTGCGGCCCGGCGGCGCTAGGAGACAGGCATGAAACTCGACGTCGTCACGATCTTCCCCGAGTACCTGGAGCCGCTGCGCACGGCGCTGCTCGGCAAGGCGATCGACAAGGGGCTGATCTCGCTCACGGTGCACGACCTGCGCCGGTGGACCCATGACGTGCACAAGTCGGTCGACGATTCCCCGTACGGGGGTGGGCCCGGCATGGTGATGAAGCCGACCGTGTGGGGCGACGCGCTCGACGAGGTGTGTCCCGATGACGCGCTGCTCGTGGTGCCAACGCCGGCGGGCGTGCCGTTCACACAGGCCACGGCGCGCCGTTGGGCCGCCGAGCGGCATCTCGTCTTCGCCTGCGGCCGCTACGAAGGCATCGACCAGCGCGTCTTCGACGACGCAGCCCGCCGCGTCCGGGTGGAGGAGGTCAGCATCGGCGACTACGTGCTGATCGGCGGCGAGGCGGCGGTGCTGGTGATGACCGAGGCCGTGGTCCGGTTGCTGCCCGGCGTGCTCGGCAATCAGCAGTCCCATCAAGAGGATTCGTTCTCCGACGGGTTGCTCGAAGGTCCGAGCTACACCCGCCCGGTCTCCTGGCGCGGGCTCGACGTCCCGCCGATCCTGCTGTCCGGCGACCACGCGAAGGTGGCCGCGTGGCGACGCGAGCAATCCCTCGCGCGGACCCGCGAACGCCGTCCTGACCTGCTGGCCGACCGCGACACGGCCGGACCAGGGCGATAGGCCCACTCCCCACGCCCGTCGGCCCACGTATGGTGCGGAGCCTGGTCGTGCGGTTCGGACGGCCGCAGATTCGGCTGGGAGTGTGCCGCGACAGGGCTGCGCAAAGCCGCCGGACGCCCGCTCAGTGCTGCTCGATTCGGCGGTCCGGCTGCTCGGACGCGGGCGGCGTCGAGGCGGTGACCCTCCGTGAGGTCGGGCTCAGCGCCGGTGTGTCGCACAACGCCCCCTACAAGGACTCATCTCCGCCGGAGCCGTGACCGGGCCCGCCGCGTCTCACGGCAGCAAGCCGTGGCGGCGGGCGGCGACCACCGCCTCGTGCCGGGAGTGCGCGTCGAGCTTGACCATCGCGTTGCGCAGGTAGCTCTTCACGGTCTCCTGGCCGAGCGAGAGTCGTTGCGCCGCTTCCTGATTGGTGCAGCCCATGGCGATCTGGGACAGCACGTCCAGCTCCCGGCGGGACAGCTTCGGGCTGTCCGGCCGCGGCTCGCCGGTCATGACCCGGGTGAGTCGTTCGCAGACCGCGTGCAGCCGTCCGCGCAGCCGGTCGTCCTCGGCGGAACGGGCCATGCCGCGCAGTTCGGCGTGGATGTCGCGGAGTTCCTCCGTGATCGCAGGCGCCGCCGCCGCCGACGGGGCGGTGACCTCGAGCATCCGCAGCCTGCGGTCGACCTCGTCGCGCACGGCGATCTCGGTGGCCAGCCTGCGCCCGGCCTGGACGACGAGATCCGCGGTGCGATCGCCCAGCGGGCTCGCGCCGCGCGTCGCGGCGTAGAGCACCGCGCGGGAGCGCTGGTCCACCACCACGGGTACGGCGAGCACCGAGCGGATGCCCTCACCGGAGACCGGCCCGTCGTAGTCGTGGGTGATCGAGGAGGCGCGGCGATAGTCGGAGACCGCGGCGGGCCGTCCCGACTCCATCACCCGGCCGCCCAGCCCCGAAGCCCGCACCACGGCCAGGCCGCGCAGGCCGTTGGTCAGCGTGCCGAAGAACTCCGTCAGCAGCAGCGCGTCGCCGTGCACTTCGCCCCCGAACGCCACCGGCACGCCCGCGGTGCTCGCCACCCAGCGGATCTCGGCACGCAGCGCGTCGCTGTCGCGCGGACGCAGCAAGGCGGTGTGGGTCACGGGACTCACCCCTTTTCGGGGGTAGTGGGCGGTGGGATGTGACCCACATCCTATTGCACACCCGGGTTGCGCTGGATCACAGAACGAGGAGAACTGAAGATGGGCACCGATCTGAATCAGCGGGTGCGCGAACTGCTGGACTGCTACGACCGCGCCGACGCGTCGGCGGCGGACCTGCTGTGCGATCGGCACCCGGCCGACCGGGTCGCCTTCACCATCGTCGAGACCGACCTTTCCTCGACCGACCTCACCTACGGCGAACTGCGCGAACGCTCGGCCCGCTTCGCCGCGGCACTCGCCGGACTCGGCGTCGAACCCGGTGACCGGGTGGCCACGCTGATGGCGAAATCGGCGGACCTGGTGGTCGCCCTGCTCGGCATCTGGCGCCGCGGCGCGGTGCACGTTCCGCTGTTCACCGCCTTCGCTCCGCCCGCGATCGCCCTGCGGGTGAACGCCGCCCGCACGTCGCTCGTCATCGCCGACGCCGACCAGGCGCCGAAGCTGGCGCCCGGCCCCGATTTCCCCGAAGACCCGGCCTGGCGGCTGATCGTCGCCGGAGCCGAGGCGCCCGAGGGGGCGTTGCGGATGGACGAGTTGCTCGACAGTCATACGGCCGCCTCCCCGCAGGCTCACCCGGTCGCGGTGGGCGGCGACGGACTGCTCGTCCAACTGTTCACCAGCGGCACCACGGGCACGCCCAAGGGCGTCCCGATCCCGCTGCGCGCGCTGGCCTCCTTCCACGCCTACCAGGAATTCGCGCTGGACGTCCGGCCCGAGGACGTCTTCTGGAACGCCGCCGATCCGGGCTGGGCCTACGGGCTGTACTACGCCATCCTCGGTCCCCTGGCCACCGGCATCCGCAGCATCCTGCTGCACGCGGGCTTCTCGGCCCAGCTGACCTGGCAGGTGCTGGAGACGTTCGGCGTCACCAACTTCGCCGCCGCCCCCACGGTGTATCGAGCGTTGCGCGCCGACGGCGCCACGCCGCCGGTGCATTCCCGGTTGCGCCGCGCCTCCTCGGCGGGCGAACCGCTCACCCCCGAAGTGGTCGCCTGGTCCGTCGAGTACCTGGGCGTCGCGGTGCGCGACCACTACGGCCAGACCGAGCACGGCATGGTCATCTGCAACGCCTGGCACGAAGACCTCGACACCGAGACTCCCGCCGGATCGATGGGGCGCTCGCTGCCGGGCTGGACCTGCGCCGTGCTCGCCGACGACGCCGACACGGTCGCTCCCACCGGCGAACTGGGCCGGGTGGCGATCGACACCCGACGCAGCCCGCTGCTGTGGTTCCTCGGCTACCTCGATGCTCCGGAACGCACCGCACAGCGTTACACCGCCGACGGCCGCTGGTACCTGACCGGCGACGCGGGCTCGCAGGACGCGGACGGCTTCTTCCGTTTCTCCTCCCGCGACGACGACGTGATCATCATGGCCGGCTACCGCATCGGCCCGTTCGAGGTGGAGAGCGTGCTCGTGCTGCACGAGCAGGTCGCGGAGGCGGCCGTGGTCGGCATGCCGGACGAACTGCGCGGCGAAGTGCTCGAGGCGTTCGTCGTGCTGCGCGACGGCGCCGTGGGCGGTCCCGAGCTGGAAGCCGAGCTACAGAGCCTGGTGAAGCGCAAGTTCGCCGCGCACGCCTACCCGCGCAAGGTGCACTTCGTGGCGAGTCTGCCGAAGACGCCCAGCGGCAAGGTGCAGCGGTTCGTGCTGCGGCAGGGCGGTGCCCGATGACCTCGGCCGCGCTGCCCCAGCCCAGCTACGCCTCCGGCGTGTCGGACGTCCCGCTGCTCGGCGACACCATCGGCGGCAATCTCGATCGCACGGTGGCGGCGTTCCCGGATCGCGAAGCGCTGGTGGACCGGCCGACCGGACGGCGCTGGACCTACCGAGCGCTCGGCGCCGCGGTCGACGCCCTGGCCTGCGGCCTCGCCGGGCAGGGCATCGGCAAGGGCGACCGGGTCGGCATCTGGGCGCCGAACTGCGCGGAGTGGTTCCTGGTGCAGTACGCCACGGCGAAGATCGGCGCGATCCTGGTCAACGTCAATCCGGCCTACCGCACCGGCGAACTGGAGTACGTGCTGCGGCAGGCGGGCGTGCGGATGCTCATCGCGGCCGAGCGGTTCAAGTCGTCGGACTACGTGGCGATGATCGAGCAGGTCCGGCCGAACTGTCCCGCGCTGGCGCAGGTGGTCGTGCTCGGCACACCGGAGTGGGAGTCGCTGTCCGGCACCGCGGTCGACGCCGACCGGCTCGCCGGGCTGGGCGCGCTGCTGTCGGCCGACGACCCGATCAACATCCAATACACCTCGGGCACAACCGGATTCCCCAAGGGAGCCACGCTCAGTCACCACAACATCTTGAACAACGGCTATTTCGTCGGCGAACTGTGCGGATACACCGAGCGGGACCGGATCTGCGTGCCGGTGCCGTTCTACCACTGCTTCGGCATGGTGATGGGCAACCTGGCCGGCACCAGTCACGGTGCGGCCATCGTGATCCCGGCTCCGTCGTTCGACCCGAAAGCGGCCTTGGCCGCGGTCGAGGCCGAGCGCTGCACGTCGCTCTACGGCGTGCCGACGATGTTCATCGACATGCTCGCCGCGCTGGACTCGGCGGCCGCGGACCTGTCCACGCTGCGCACCGGGATCATGGCGGGCTCGCCGTGCCCGGTGGAGGTGATGAAGCGGGTGATCGACCGGATGGGCATGCGCGAGGTCTGCATCTGCTACGGCATGACCGAGACGTCTCCGGTCAGCACCCAGACCCGGCGCGACGACGGCATCGATCGGCGCACCGCGACGGTCGGCCGGGTGGGACCGCACCTGGAGGTGAAGATCGTCGACCCGGCGACGGGTCTCACGGTGCCGCGCGGCGAACCCGGCGAGCTGTGCACCCGCGGCTATTCGGTGATGCTCGGCTACTGGGACGAGCCGGACAAGACCGCGGAGGCGATCGACGCCGCCCGCTGGATGCACACCGGCGACATCGGCGTGATGGACGACGAGGGCTACCTGGCCGTCACCGGACGGATCAAGGACATGGTCATCCGCGGCGGCGAGAACGTCTACCCGCGGGAGATCGAGGAATTCCTCTACACCCATCCCGACATCCTGGACGCGCAGGTGATCGGCGTGCCCGATCCGAAGTACGGCGAGGAGTTGATGGCCTGGATCCGGATGCGCGATGGGGCAACGCCGTTGGACGCCGCGGCGTTGCGCGCCTTCGCCACCGGCAAGCTGGCGCACTTCAAGATCCCCCGCTACGTGCACGTGGTGGAGGAATTCCCCATGACGGTGACCGGCAAGATCCGCAAGGCCGAGATGCGGGAACTGTCGCGGCGGTTGCTCGGTCTGGACGACAGCTGAGATGCGCGCGGTTCACCTGGGTGTGGACCGTCTGTCGGGCGGCGACGGTAGTGTCTCCGACGTGACGACAGCGCCCGAGACTGCCAGTGCAGAGTCCACACCCGCCGTGCCACGCTCCGACGCCGCGGGCCCAGCCAGCGTGAACCGTCGCATCGCCGAGGAACTCGCGGTGCGCGAGACCCAGGTGCGCGCCGCCGTCGAACTGCTCGACGCGGGCTCGACGGTGCCGTTCATCGCCAGGTACCGCAAGGAGATCACCGGCGGTCTGGACGACGCGCAGCTGCGCCTGCTCGAGGAGCGGCTGCACTATCTGCGCGAACTCGACGAGCGCAGGGCCGCGATCATCGAATCGATCCGTGGCCAGGGCAAACTCGACGACGCGCTGCACCGGCAGATCCTGCTCGCCGAGACCAAGGCCCGGCTGGAGGACATCTACCTGCCGTACAAGCCGAAGCGGCGCACGAAGGCGCAGATCGCGCGCGAGGCCGGGCACGAGCCGGTGGCCGACGCCCTGATCGGGGATCCGAACACCGATCCGGCGCAGTACACCGCCGAGCAGCTCGACGGCGCGCGCGCCATCCTGGTCGAACGTTTCGCCGAGGACGCCGACCTGGTCGGCGAGTTGCGCGAACTGATGTGGAGCCGCGGGCAGATCACCTCCACCGTGCGCGCGGGCAAGGAAGAGACGGGCGCGAAGTTCGCCGACTACTTCGACTTCAGCGAGCCGTTCGACAAACTGCCCTCCCACCGCGTGCTCGCACTGCTGCGCGGCGAGAAGGAGGAAGTGCTCACCCTGCACCTCGAGCCCGACACCGAGGAGCCGCAGCCGGGCGAGCGCACCGTCTACGAAGGTCGCATCGCCACTCGCTTCGGCATCGCCGACCGCGGCCGCCCCGCCGACGCCTGGCTGCTGGACACGGTGCGCTGGGCCTGGCGGACCAAGCTGCAGGTCAGCCTCGGCATCGACACCAGGATGCGGCTGCGGCAGGCGGCGGAGAAGGACGCGGTCGACGTGTTCGCCGCGAATCTGCGCGATCTGCTGCTGGCCGCCCCCGCGGGCACCCGCACCACCATGGGCCTCGACCCCGGCTACCGCACCGGCGTGAAGGTGGCGGTGGTCGACGCCACCGGCAAGGTGGTCGCCACCGAGGTGATCTACCCGCACAAACCGCAGGGCCAGACCGAGAAGTCGCTGGCGGTGCTCGGCGCGCTGGTCGCCCGGTTCGGCGTGGAACTCATCGCCATCGGCAACGGCACCGCCTCGCGTGAGACCGATGCCCTTGCCGCCGAGCTGATCTCGCGCATCCCGGAGAACAAGCCCACCAAGATCGTGGTCTCCGAGGCGGGGGCCTCGGTGTACTCCGCCTCCGCCTACGCCTCCCAGGAGCTGCCCGACCTGGACGTGTCGCTGCGCGGCGCGGTGTCGATCGCGCGGCGGTTGCAGGACCCGCTGGCCGAGCTGGTGAAGATCGACCCGAAGTCCATCGGCGTCGGCCAGTACCAGCACGACGTCTCCGAATCGCTGCTGGCCCGCTCGCTGGGCGCGGTGGTCGAGGACGCGGTGAACGCGGTCGGCGTCGACGTGAACACCGCCTCGGTGCCGCTGCTGTCGCGGGTCTCCGGCATCGCGGGGTCGGTGGCGGAGAGCATCGTGGCGTACCGGGATCAGAACGGCCCGTTCCGCAGCAGGACCGCGCTGCTCGACGTCCCGCGCCTGGGCCCGAAGGCGTTCGAACAGTGCGCGGGCTTCCTGCGCATCCGCGGCGGCGACGATCCGCTGGACACGTCCGCGGTGCACCCGGAGGCGTATCCGGTGGTGCGGCGCATCCTCGAATCGACGGGGCGCGGCATCGCGGAGATCATCGGCAACACCACGGCGCTGCGCTCGCTGCGCGCGAGCGATTTCACCGACGAGCGCTTCGGTGTCCCCACCGTCACCGACATCATCGCCGAGCTGGAGAAGCCGGGTCGCGACCCGCGTCCGGAGTTCAAAACCGCCGAGTTCGCCGCGGGCGTGGAGAAGGTCGCCGACCTGAAGCCGGGCATGGTGCTCGAGGGCGTGGTGACGAACGTGGCCGCATTCGGCGCTTTCGTCGACGTCGGCGTGCACCAGGACGGCTTGGTGCACGTCTCGGCCATGTCGCACAACTTCGTCAAGGACCCACGCGAAGTGGTCAAGTCCGGCGACGTGGTGAAGGTGAAGGTGCTCGAGGTGGACGTCGCGCGCCAGCGCATCGGCCTGACCCTGCGCCTGGACGACGAGCCGGGCGCACCCGCCAAGGGCGGCGAAAACCGGCAGCGCGGGCAGGGCGGCCGATCCGGAGGCGACCAGCGGCAGAACGGCCAGAACCGGCAGCAGGGCCAGAACCGCACTCAGGGCCAAGGCCGCGGCGGCAACCAGCGCCGCAACGCGCCCGCTCCCAGCGGCGCGATGGCCGACGCGTTGCGCAGGGCGGGCTTCGGCCGGTAGTCCGATGCGCGGGAGGGAGTAGCGGCCATGCGACGGTGGCTCCACGAGGACGTGATCGCCCAAGGGCGGCTGCCGTTGCTGTGCTTCCTGCTCGGGTTCATCGTCGGGTTCCTGGTCATCCGGGTCAGCGTCCGGCTGATCCGCGCCCGGGTGCGCTGGTGGCCGGGCAACCTGCGGGCCGGGGACACGCACGTGCACCACATGGTGTTCGGGGTGATCCTCGTGCTCTCCTCCGGCGTCGGCATGGTCGCCCAGTACGAGAGCGCCGACACCGCCACGGCCAGCATCCTCGCCGCGCTCTTCGGTGTGGGCGCGGCGCTGGTGCTCGACGAATTCGCGCTGATCTTCTATCTGCGCGACGTGTATTGGGAGGAGCAGGGGCGCACGTCGGTGGACGCGGTGTTCGTCGCGCTCGCCGTGACGGGCTTGCTGCTGCTCGGCTTCCACCCGCTGTGGATGCTGGACATCAACGACTTCCGGCGCGATCCGAGCATCGAGGTGCGCGCCTTCGTCGTCGTGTTCGCCATGGTCAATCTGGCTCTCGCGGCGATCGTGATCGCCAAGGGGAAGATCTGGACCGGCCTGTTCGGCATGTTCTTCCTGCCGCTGCTGGTCGTCGGCGCGTTGCGGCTCAGCAGGCCGGGAGCGCCGTGGGCGCGCTGGCGCTACGGCGACCGCAGGCGGCTGATGTACCGGGCCATCGTCCGGGAACGGCGATATCGTCGCCCGGTCATCCGCGCCAAGATCTTCGTGCAGGACCTGGTGGCGGGGAAACCGGATGTGGAGCACGTCCGCACGGCGGCGGAGGCCGAACTCACCCGCACGGTCGTGCCCGCTCCACCGGCCCCGCACCGCGACCATTCGTTCTGGCATTCCGACCACGGCCCGCTGCATACGCCCGGGCCGCCCGCCCAGGACGCGATATCCGGCGAACAGAAGCGCTGACGAACGCGTCCGGCCGGGCCGGCCGGTCGAGAGGCTCGGTTCGGCATGCAGTTGCCGCGCGTCACCGTCGGGTCGCGTAGTCCCGAGAAGCATTCCGCATGACCGCGGCTATGCGTATACGTATACTACGTTCATGTTGGATCCGCTCAGTCTTGCGGTCGGCGCAGGCCTCGCCGGTGTCGGATGGGTATGTGGTCGGTTCGGCTCTCGCCGCGGCCGTGTCGGGAAGACGCTCTCCGCGCGCTGCGGTTGTGGTCACGACCTGGCGGTGCACGACCGCGCGTCGGGCAAATGCCATGCCGAGCTCTCCCGCAAAGGAACCCACGGCCTGCGCGAGTGGGTCGGTTGCCCCTGCCGCCGCTATACCGGCCCGACACCGCTCGAGGAAGTGTTCGCCTCGCCCATACTCCCGCCGGAGTCGTGAACCCGGCCGCGCCCGGCGTAGCGTGAAGGAGGCCGCCGACTCGCCGCTACCAGGGTCGATTTCTTCCGCGACCCGGCGATCTGGCACAATGCTCAGGTTGCCCTGGGTGGTTGTCGACCCGGCGCACCCCATTTGATCGGAGCATGAACCGGCCGAGCACCTCCAGTGCCGCCAGGGTCCTCTGTTCGCGCGAAACCAGAAGGATGGAAATGAACACCCTTGACTTCGTCGATGAGAAGTCGCTGCGCAGCGACGTCCCCGAGTTCCGGCCGGGCGACACGCTGAACGTGCACGTGAAGGTCATCGAAGGCTCGAAGGAGCGCATCCAGGTCTTCAAGGGCGTCGTGATCCGTCGCCAGGGTGGTGGCATCCGCGAGACCTTCACCGTCCGCAAGGTGTCGTTCGGCGTCGGTGTGGAGCGCACCTTCCCGGTGCACAGCCCGAACATCGACCACATCGATGTCGTGACCCGCGGTGATGTCCGGCGCGCCAAGCTGTACTACCTGCGCGACCTGCGTGGCAAGGCCGCCAAGATCAAGGAAAAGCGCTGAGTTAGCTTTTCGGCACAACAGATCTTCCTCAGCCCGGCATCGGACTTCGGTTTCGCTGCCGGGCTAATCTGTTCGGCGTGGCAGACGAAAGTGGGTCGGTGTCGGTGTCCGAATCGGGCGACGAGAGTACGCGAGCGGGTCGCGCCAAGCGGCGAGCGAAGAAGAAGCAGCGGCCGTTCTGGCAGGAACTGCCGATCCTCATCGTGATCGCCGCGGTGATCGCCGCGCTGATGGTCACGTTCGTCGGTCGGCCGTACGTGATTCCCTCCGAGTCGATGGAAACCACGTTGCACGGATGCGCCGGGTGCACCGGTGACCGCATCTACGTGCAGAAGCTGAGCTACTACTGGGGCGATCCGCAGCCGGGCGACGTGGTCGTGTTCGTCGGCCCGCCGTCGTGGAACACCCACTACCAGTCGATCCGCTCGGACAATCCCGCGGTCCGCGGCGTGCAGAACTTCTTCTCCTTCTTCGGTCTGGTGCCGCCGGACGAGAACGACTTGGTGAAGCGGGTGATCGCGGTCGGCGGCCAGACCGTGCAGTGCTGCGACGCGCAGGGCCGGGTCCTCGTGGACGGCAAGCCCCTGGACGAGCCGTACGCCCGGTACTTGTTCCCCTACGTGCCGGGGCAGCCCTACAACGCCAACGGCGGACGCGAGTTCAAGCCCGTGAAGGTGCCCGAAGGGCATCTGTGGGTGATGGGCGACAACCGCAACCAGTCCGCCGACTCCCGCGCCCACATCACCGACGAACTGCAGGGCACCATTCCCGTGGACAACGTCCGCGGCAAGGCGGTGTTCAAGATCTGGCCGCCGGGGCGGATCGGTCCGGTGCGTTCGGAGAATCCCCAGCAGAACTGATCACGCGGGACGCAGGATAATTGGACGGTGGGGCAAGGTCGAGTGCCGGTGGGTAACGGTTGGCCGCCGCGTGTGGTGATGCGCAGGGCCGGAGGATTGCGCACGCTCGAGGCGGCATTGATCCGCAGCGGTCTCGGACCGGTCGCCGGCGTGGACGAGGCCGGGCGCGGTCCCTGCGCGGGACCGCTCGTGGTGGCGGCGTGCCTGCTCGCGCCGAAGGCGTACGACAAGCTGGCCGGGCTCGACGACTCCAAGAAGCTCACCGAGGCCGTCCGCGAGGAGCTGTACCCGGTGATCATCCGCCTGGCGCTCGCCTACCGGGTCGTGGTCATCCCGGCCTGGGAGATCGATTCGATCGGCATCCACGTCGCCAATATCGAAGGGATGCGCCGCGCGGTGGCCGGGCTCGGGCACACCCCCGGCTATGTGCTGACCGATGGATTCCGCGTGCCCGGCATACCGGTGCCCTCGCTGCCGGTGATCGGCGGGGACGGTGCGGCGGCCTGCATCGCGGCGGCCAGCATCCTGGCCAAGGTCACCAGGGACCGCATCATGGTCGAGTTGGATCAGCGGTTCCCCGGCTACGGCTTCGCCGCCCACAAGGGCTACAACACGCCCGAGCACACCGCCGCGCTGCAACGCCTCGGCCCCAGCAGCGAGCATCGCCGCTCCTGGCGCAATGTGCGCGAAGCCGCCGGGTTGCGGCCGGTCGCGGCGGCGGCCGATGTCGCGGACGCCGTACTGGCCGAGGGCTTGGACGAGGCGCTGTCGGAGCAGTTTCCGAACGCGCGTACGGCTGGCCGAGTAGCTACCGACGCAGCGCATGCGCGATGATGTCACCACACGACGCGATGCGGCGAGAAGGAGGACGTCCCACCCGATGAGTGCCGAGGACCTCGAGAAGTACGAAACCGAGATGGAGCTCTCGCTGTATCGCGAGTACAAGGACATCGTCGGTCAGTTTTCGTACGTGGTGGAGACCGAGCGCCGCTTCTACCTGGCCAATTCCGTGGAGCTGCGACCGCAGAACGCGGACGGCGAAGTGTATTTCGAGGTGCGGATGAGCGACGCGTGGGTGTGGGACATGTACCGCCCGGCCCGCTTCGTCAAGCACGTCCGGGTCATCACCTTCAAAGACGTCAACATCGAGGAGCTGGAGAAGCCGGACCTGCGCTTGCCCGAGTGAGCCAGGCGGAAGTTCCGCACAGCCACTCGGTTATCAACAGGTTTTCCGTTTCCCCAGGTCGGCGGCGCTGACCTGATCGGCTCCCGGCGCACGCTGGCGGGGTGACAGACAAACAGGCGCTCGGCGCGCACGGTGAGCAACTGGCGGCGGACTTTCTGCGCGCCGCGGGGATGGAAATCGTCGCCAGGAATTGGCGGTGCCGATACGGCGAGCTCGACCTGATCGCCGTGGACGGGGATGTGACCGCGTTCGTCGAGGTCAAGACGCGTTCCGGCTTGGGGTACGGCACCCCTGCGGAGTCGGTCACCTTCGCCAAGCGGCAACGGATCCGGCGGCTGGCCCTGCTCTGGCTGGCCGAGCAGGACGGGCCGTGGCGGCGCGTCCGTTTCGACGTGGTGTCGGTGCTGGTGGCGCGAGGGCGTACACCGGTCATCGACCATCTCGAGGCGGTGTTCTGATGGCTCTCGGGCGGGCGCATTCGGTCGCGGTCACCGGCGTGGACGGTCTGCTCGTCGAGATCGAGGCCGATATCGGCCAGGGCCTGCCATCGGTCCATTTGGTCGGGCTTCCCGACACCGCGTTGCAGGAGTCCCGTGACCGAGTCCGCTCCGCGGTGGCGAACTCGGGGGAGAAGTGGCCCGACGGCCGGGTGGTGCTCGCGCTGTCGCCCGCGACGCTGCCCAAGCTGGGCAGCGTGTACGACCTGGCGCTCGCCGTCGCGGTACTGGACGCGTCCGGCGCGGTGCCCTCGCAGCGGCTCGCGAAGACGGTGTTGCTCGGCGAACTCGCGCTGGACGGACGGGTGCGGCGGGTGCGCGGCATCCTGCCCGCCGTGCTCGCCGCACGCAAGGCCGGCTGGTCCACCGTTGTGGTGCCCGCGGTGACGCTGGCCGAGGCCGGGCTGGTCGAAGGCATCGAAGTCCTCGGTGCGCGCAGCTTGCGTGGAGTGGTGGCCTGGTTGCGCGGGGAAGGCGCGCTCGACGAGCCGGACGGCGACCTGCCGGACACGGTGGGGCAAGGCGGCGATCTGAGCGAGGTGGTCGGGCAGGAAGAAGCGCGCTGGGCCCTGGAGGTGGCCGCGGCGGGCGGCCACCATCTGCTGCTCACCGGGCCGCCCGGCATCGGTAAGACCATGCTGGCCCAACGTCTTCCCGGGCTGCTGCCTCCGCTCACGGAAGCCGAGGCGCTGGAGGTCACCGCCATCCATTCCATGGCAGGCACGCTCGCCGGTGAACACCCGTTGATCACCGCCCCGCCGTTCGTCGCCCCACACCACTCCACCTCGGTGACCGCGATGATCGGCGGCGGTTCGGGGACCGCAAGGCCGGGCGCGGTCAGCCGGGCCCACCGCGGCGTCCTGTTCCTCGACGAATGCGCCGAACTCGGCACGAAGGTGCTGGAGGCGATGCGAACGCCGCTGGAGGAAGGGGAGGTGCGCATCGCCCGGCGCGACGGTGTCGCGCGGTATCCGGCCCGCTTCCAACTGGTGCTGGCGGCCAACCCGTGCCCGTGCGCTCCGGCTCGCGACGTCGATTGCATCTGCGCGCCGCTGGCTCGCCGGCGCTATCTCGGCAAATTGTCCGGGCCGCTGATGGACCGGATCGACATCTGGGTGCGGATGCACGGACAGTCCGGTGCGGCGTTCAGCACCGACGCGGCCGAGAGCAGCGAGGTGGTCCGCGGCCGGGTCACCGTGGCGCGGCGCGCCGCCGCCACCCGCTGGCGCGAATACGGGTGGCTCACCAATGCCGAAGTCCCCGGCCACATCTTGCGTCAACGCTTCCGCTTGCCGAACGAATCGCTCGCTCCCGTCGAGGCCGCGTTGCGTCTCGGGCGCATGTCCGCGCGGGGCGCCGACCGAGCCATCCGCGTCGCCTGGACCATCTGCGATCTGCGCGGCGGCGAGCTTCCCTCGGCACAGGATGTGCTGTCGGCGTTGAACTTTCGCCAGCGGGCCGCGCAATGACGCCCTCCGCGAAGGCTGGAACCGACCTGCCTGCGGCCGTCGATCGGCCCGCCGTCGAGGATGCGCCCGCCACGAGCGGCGTGCCCGTGAGCGGGACGGGATCGTCGTCCCGCGAGCACGACGAGCGGCGGCTCGCGTGGGTGTACCTGTCGCGGGTGGTGCAGGGCCCGTGTGCGCCGCTGTCGGCGCTCATCGAGTCGGTCGGGGTGGTCGAAGCGGCGCGTGCCGTTCGGGAGTGCGCGCTCCCCGAACCGCTTCGCGGGCCAACGCAGCAGCGGCGCGCCGTCGACGTCGCGGCGCGGGACCTCGAACTCATGGATCGGATCGGCGGACGCGTGGTGACGCCGGACGACGCGGAATGGCCGGCCTGGCGCATGCTCGGCCTCGCCCAGCTGGAGCCGGGCAAGGATCGCGACGGCGCTCTACCGCTGGTGCTGTGGGTGCGCGGCCCACGCTCGCTGCTGGAGTCCACTGAACGCGCGGTGGCGGTGGTCGGGGCGCGGTGCAGTACCGGCTACGGCAACCGGGTCACGGGGGAGATCGCGGGAGACCTCGCCGCGCAGGGCTGGACCATCGTGTCCGGAGCGGCGTTCGGCATCGACGGCATGGCACACCGGGCGGCGCTGGCGGTGGATGGGCGCACGATCGCCGTGCTGGCCTGCGGCATTGACCGGCCCTACCCGGCCCAGCACGAGCGCCTGCTGACCGATATCGCCGAAACCGGTTTGGTGGTCAGCGAATACGCGCCCGGTGTCACCGCGCAGAAGCATCAGTTCCTGGCCCGCAACCGCTTGATCGCCGCTCTCGCCGACGGCGTGCTCGTCGTCGAGGCGGGGCTGCGCAGCGGCGCGCGGAACACCGTCAAATGGGCCCGCCGCATGGGCCGCCCCGCCTTGGCCGTGCCGGGTTCGGTGACCTCGGCCGCTTCGGTGGGCTGTCATCGCATGATCCGCGACGGCGAAGCCCTGCTGGTGACAAGGGCCGAGGAAGTCGCCGACGAGGCGGGGCCGTTGCGTCTGTCGGTCCCCGAAGCGGCGGCATCGGGCGGTAACCCGGAGGATCGGCTGACCGGAGACGAGGCGCTGGTCTTCGAAGCGCTGCCCGGAATCGGCTCGCGACTGCCGCTGGAGGTGTCGCGGCAGTGCGGAGTGCCGCTTCCTGTGGTTCGCGCGACCTTGTCCGCTCTGGAATTGGCAGGTCTGGTGGTCAGTGACGAAAGCGGTTGGCACCGAAGGGCGCGGCGCCGATGAATGTGTTCGGCGCGGTCGCTTGCCATCCGGATCGCGGGTGGGGACGGTGGAGGCATGGAAGAACTGCCCGAAGATCTGGAAGCGCTGCTGGCGGAGTACGGCAGGCATCTGCGGCTCGGGCGCAACCGTTCGGAGCACACGGTGCGCGCGTACCTGGGGGACGCACGATCTCTGCTGGAGCATCTGTACACGCGGTCGGCGGATTCGGCGATCCGCGAGCTGGACCTGATGTTGCTGCGTTCGTGGCTGGCCCGGCAAGCCGCCGCGGGCGCGGCGCGAACCACCGTGGCACGGCGGGCGTCCTCGGCGCGCACGTTCACCGCTTGGCTCACCCGGACCGGTCGGCTTCCGGTCGACCCCGGGCTGCGGCTGGGTTCGCCGAAAGCGCATCGCGTGCTGCCCGCCGTGCTCGGGCGGCAACAGGCGCTCGGCGCCATGGACGCGGCGGAATCCGGTGCGGCGCAGCGTGACCCGATGGCGTTGCGCGACCGGGCGATCGTGGAATTGCTGTACGCCACCGGCATCAGGGTCAGTGAGTTGTGCGGGTTGGACATCGAAGACGTGGACCGCGAACGGCGCGTGGTGCGTGTGCTCGGCAAAGGCAACAAGGAGCGTTCGGCGCCGTTCGGCGCGCCTGCGGACGAGGCGGTCGGTAACTGGCTGCGCTACGGACGCCCCGCCTTCGCCACCGCGGAGTCCGGTCGAGCGCTGTTGCTGGGCCGCCGCGGGAGGCGCTTGGACCAGCGTCAGGCCAGAACGGTCGTGCACGAGGTGGTCTCGGCCATCCCCGGTGCGCCGGACGTGGGTCCGCACGGTCTGCGGCACACCGCCGCGACCCACCTGCTCGAGGGCGGCGCCGACCTGCGTGTGGTCCAGGAACTGCTCGGACACGCGAGCATGGCCACCACCCAGCTCTACACCCACGTCTCCATCGACCGGCTCAAGAAGGTGCACGACCAAGCCCACCCACGCGCCTGACCAACGCTTGGTGACCGCCAGTGCGTCGTACCTCTGGAAGGTCGCCCACAACGGCGGTGCGACCTCGATCGAGTGCGTCGCGTCCGCATTGGCCGCTCGCGATGTCCTGCGACAACGTCAACGCGTTGCGGTCGCCGGTTCCGCCCAAGCGGAGGACGCCGTCACCACGGCGTCTGCCTACGAAGCGAGTAGGGCTACGTGCGCCGATGTGCAACCCGTGGGCTCATGGACTGACGTAGTAGTGCATCCAAGCCTCTCGCCCGTCCGTGGTCCGCCAGCCGCCAGGCCCGCTGTGCACCTGCCGCCAACCGTGCCTCTCGTACATGGCTATCGCTGCCGCACTGCCGGAGGTCACCGTCAGCACGGCACGCTGCCCCCGGCTCGCGGCCATGCGCACGGCCTCGGTGAGCAGCAGCGAACCCACCCCTGCCCGGCGCGCCCAAGGGACGACATACAACCGGATCACCGAGACGACAGTCTCCGCACCGGCTGATGCGCGCACGACCTCCGGCATGCCCCCGCTCGCGCCGAGTGCGGCGTGTCCGACCACGGTCGCGTCGCGCTCGGCGACGACGGCCGCGAGGAGTTTGGGCGGTGACAGCCAGCCTGCCGGGTCCGCGGGCCAGGCGTCCGGGTACCGGTCGTTGTCATGGACCTGTCGCAGTGCCGCGGCGCAGGCGACGAGGTCGCTGTCGGTGCGCGGTCGAATGATGACGCTCACCCGGACCATTCTGACTGCCCGTGGCTGGAGGCAGTCTTATTCAGACCGAGCGGTTGGATTTTGCACCGTTGTCGTGCGCTGCGGTCCGATACTGCCTCGCTCACGCAGCGAAGTAGTCGAATATGCATGTGATCGGCGCCGAGAAAGCGCACTCTTGAGGTAGCGAATCAGTGCCCGCAGTTCACGGCCTACTTCGAGTGGGAAGACGAGCGATGTCTACGTCCAGCGGACCACAGGCCCTGCGTCGCGAACTGTACCCATTGGTGGGGCAGTCCGCGTGGCGCCACTCGGCCCTTGCTTCCGCCTCGCCTCAGCCCGCGGCATCCGACGGGGCGCGTGAGATCTCCCTCGACGGCGGCGCGTCCAAAATGACGATCGGGCGGTCCGTCGCGGCCGACATCATCGTCAATTCCGATCCCACCGTATCCCGGCTGCACGCCATTCTGGAGCGGGTGGGCGGCTGCTGGATCATCGTCGACGACGGATTATCCAAGAATGGGACATTCGTCAATGGCGAACGTGTGGGCGGACGGCGGAAACTCGGCTCCGGCGATACTATTCGCGTGGGTCGATCGGTATTCGTCTTCCGTGCCGACGAATCCTTCGACGGGGAATTGACTCTCGCCCATTCACCGCTGCCGACCCGTAGCTCGCTGACACCGGCTCAGTACGTGGTTCTGGAGGCGCTGTGCCGTCCCTACGACGCGCGCGACGCGTATTCGTATCCCGCCTCCAACCGGCAGATCGCGGACGATTTGTGTCTGAGTCTGTCCACGGTCAAGACGCATATGCGGGCGCTGTTCCGAATATTCCAGGTGGAAGCCTTACCTCCCAACCAGAAGAGGCTGTTTCTGGTCGAACGCGCTATCGAATTCGGCATAGTCGCCGACCAGGAGAGGTAAGGCTCCGGTAGAAAGGAAGAAATCCGGTCAGATCGGCTGGAAACCGGCTCCGGCGCCGCCGCGTGCGTTCACGTCGGCGACGATCGCGGTGATATCGGTGCCGAGCTGCGGTCCCAGGCACGGCACCGCCAAGTAGCCGTTGACCATGCCGACGAGCGTCGTCCCCACCACGAGCGGAGCTCCCGAGTCACCTTCGACGACACACGTCTGGGTCCATGTGGCATCGGCGCCCGCGAACATGTCGCCATAAGCGGGCCCGCAGGTCCGGCCGGTGGTCCTTCCTTCCTTGCAGACGGTGTCCGGTGGGCGGGCCGGCCCGCCCAATCCGGTGATGGTGGTTCCTCCCACCTGGTTGACCGGCGTCACCTTCCCCGGATCGAATTCGATGACGGAAAAGTCCATGTCGCCGCTGGCGTACACGACAGTGCCGACGGTACCGGCGTCGCGATCGCTCTCCGGGACGATGGCGGCATTCGCCTCGCCGCAATGCGCCGCGGTGAACCCGACCAGCCTGCCGCCGGCGTCGCGTCCGATCGTGGTGAGCGTGCAGATGTTCTGACCGCCGACGACGATGCCGGAGCCGCCACCCAGAACGGATGGCGCTGCGGCCTGCGCGGTCCCAGGTGCTCCGAACGGCGCCGTCATCGCGGCGAGTGCCGCCGCGGCGCCAACGAGTTTCCTGAACTTGGTCATCCGGTAATTCAACCGCACTCCTCGGCCCGTCACCGCGGATTCCCGGATGTTCACCGGCCCGTTGTCCGGCGGGACCGGAATCGAATTCTCGTCGGCACGCGAGAAGCGCCCCGGGGCTCCTGGCCTGCCCGAGGCGCTCTCGTGTTCCATGCGCTTCCGGCGAAACGCGATCAGGCGGCGCAAATGGCCACGGTAACCGCGTTGACCACCGGCGGAAGCAGCAACAGAGGAGCACAGAAAATGCCCAGCGGCCAAATCAGACCCAGTGTCGCGGGCTCGACTTGCACGGGTACCGGATGATCCGCCACCTGCATCGGCCCCGGTGATACGTCGGGAGCTGCGGAAGCGAAACCCGAACCAAGGGCGATGATCGGTGCGAGCGCTACCGCCGCTGCCGTTACACGCATTTTGTTCGTGATCATGATGTCTCCAGTGGTTGATTGCTTCACCAGCCCTCGTTGGTTGAAGGCCTCAGTGTGAACACACTCACAACTCTTCTCGAAGCGCGCGCGAGAGACCATCAACCTCGGGGTCGGAATCATTCATCCCGGGGGAATCGGGGAGACATCGGAATCGCTATTCTGCACGATTCCGCGCGCACGGAATGCGGCTTTCGAGTTCTGGCGAGACCGCGCCGGACCGAGGAGGACTCCCGGTCGGCACGGCCCCGCCGCAACGATCAGCCGTGCGCTACCGGGGCCGGCTCCGGCTCTCCGGCGGGCTGCGGACGCCGGGCGCGCAGCAGGACCGCACCGAGCACGGCGGCGGCGATGCTGAATCCGGCGCTGATCCACGCGCCGGTGGACATGGCGGTGGTGAAGGCGTCCTTGGCGGGCTCGATGTAGCCGAGCTGGAAGGCGGCGCCGATGGATTCCCGCGCCGCGTCCGGCGCGTCGGCGGGCATGTTCGAAGTGAACACACCGGCCAGCACGCTACCGAGCACCGCGATGCTGATCGCCATGCCGACTTGCTGGATCGTGTCGTTCATCGCCGAGCCGACGCCCGCGTGCTCCAGCGGAATCGCGCCCATGATGGCGGCATAGGCCGCCGGACCCGCCAGGCCGCCGCCGACACCCATCACCAGCATGCTGACCAGTACCCACAGATAGCCGCTGCCCATCGCGAGGATGCCGAAGGCCACGCCCATGACGAGCAGGCCGGACACGACGAGCGTCTTGTTGCTCAGGGTCTTGCCGAGCGTCGCGCCGAGGCCGTTGCACACCGCGGCGGCCACGGCGTACGGCAGCAATGCCAGCCCGGCCTTCATCGGGCCGTAGCCGAGCACGAACTGCAGGTACTGGGTGAGCATCAGCATGACCGCACCCATGCCGAAGACCATCAGCAGCAGGGTGAGGCAGGTGCCGGTGAAATCGCGGCTGCGGAACACGGCCAACGGCAGCATCGGATGCGCCGATCGGCTCTCCCATATGACGAAGGCGGTCGCCGTGACGGCGGCCAGCGCGAGCACGCCGAGGTTCCACTCCCGTTCGATGATCACGTAGACCGTCGCGCTCAGCGCCACGACGGACAGCACGACGCCGACGAGGTCGATCGGCCGCTGCTCACCGGTGGTCTCCGGCATCAGCACGACGGCCGCGACGATCGCGAGCACCGCCACCGGGATGTTGAGCAGGAACACCGAACCCCACCAGTAGTGCTGGAGCAGGAAGCCGCCGAGGGTGGGTCCGGCCACGATGCCGACCATGGAGACCGTCGACCACGCCGCCATCGCCGTGCGACGTTCGTCCTCGGCGAAGGTGGTCATCAGGATCGACAGCGTCGAGGGCATCAACAGCGACCCGCCGACGCCCATCGCGACGCGGGCGGCGACGACCTGCCACGGTTCGGTCGCCAGCACGGCGGCCAGCGAGGCCACCCCGAAGACGGCGAGCCCGGTGATCAGCGCTCGTCGCCTGCCGAACCGGTCGGACAGGCTGCCCGCGGTGAGCAGCAGCCCGGCGAAGACCAGCACGTAGGCGTCCAGGATCCACTGGACATCCGACGGTGTCGCGCCCAGCTCCCGGATCAGCGAGGGAATGGCGAGATTCAGCACGGTGCTGTCGAGCATCAGCACCAGCAAGGACAGACAGAGGACCCCCAGGACCCACCAGCGACGGGGGTCTCGCACAATGTTCGATTCCACTCGCACAGCGTACGAGAATCTCGAACAGTGTGCGAGCGATTATAAGATCGTGTTGTGACCAAGCAGTTCGCGTCGGTATGGACCAAGCAGACCCGCCAGCCCAAGTCGCCTGGGCTGCGCCGCGAGCAGATCGTCGCGGCGGCCGTGGAGATCCTCGACGCCGAGGGGCTGGAATCGCTGAGCATGCGCAAGCTCGGCGCGAAACTGGGTGCGGGGGCGACCAGTCTCTACTGGCACGTCTCCAACAAGGACGAGCTGCTCGAATTGGTGCTCGACGAGTTCTGGGGTCTGGTCCGGACGCCTGAGCCGGAGCAGGCGTCCTGGCGGGAACTGCTGAACACCTTCGCCTACAGCCTGCGCGCGTCCATCAGAGAACATCCTTGGATGGCGTCGCTGGTGGGGCAGCTGCCCAGCATCGGCCCGAACTCGCTGCGTTTGAGCGATCGGCTGCGCCGCGCGTTCGTCCAGGCGGGGTTCCATGGCGTGGACATCTATCTGGCCAGCGGGACGGTGATGTGTTTCGTGCTCGGTCAGGTGATTCCCGAGATCGCCTGGGACAAAGTGTCCAAGGGTATGGAGATCGACGCCGACGGCGTGCTGCGCGTGATGGAGGATGTGGCCGGCGACTATCCCGAGATGCTCGCCGACTACCGGGCGACCGTGCCGACCGATAGTGAGGCCGCGCGGGCGATGGCCTTCGACTTCGGTCTGCTCTGCGTTCTCGATGGGCTGGAAGCCCGCTTGCGCAACGTGTCCGGACCCGGCCGGCAGTCGCGGGCGGCGGGATCTCCCGCCGGTGACGCCGGTCGATCTTGAAACAGGTTCTTGTTGGGCGGAAACGACTACAGAACCGTATCGGGTCGATAAATTGGAACGTGTTCCATACCGAAGATGCGGCGGAAGGATACCGCGGGCAACGCGGCGCCGACGCGCGGAAAGGCGTCTACGTGAGCACCCATACCGTTCTCGGCCGAGAGGTGCGCATGCCGGTTCGCATCCGGCTGGCGCACGCGTTCATGGCCACCTACCTGGTGCCCGCCGAGCCGGCGCAGCGCCTCATCGACTATTCCGGCCTGCGGATTCTGCGGCTTCCGGGCGGACGGGCGATGTGCACCCTGGTCTTCGTGGACTACGTCGACGGCGATCTGGGCCCCTACAACGAGTTCGGCGTCTCGTTCATGGTGCGCCACCACACCGCGGGAGCGGCATCCGGAATCGGTGATCTGCGGGCGCTGACGACCGGGCGGGCCGGCGTTCTGATCCACAAGCTGCCGGTGGACGGCGACTTCACCTTGGCCGCAGGGCGCGGCATCTGGGGCTTCCCGAAGGAGCTCGCCGAATTCGCGGTCGATCACGACGGCCCGGCGCGCAGCGGCGCGCTGCACCAGAACGGCCGGCTGATCGCGGATCTCACGGTGCGGCCCGGGTTCACGACCCCGAACCGCCGCGCCACCGCATCCTCGTTCGACGCCTACTCGCACATCGACGGCGTCACCCGCTGTACGCGCTGGGAGATGCGGCCCTCCGGCATGCGAGCGCGTTTCGGCGGGGCGGAACTGACGCTGGGCGACCATGCCATCGCCGCGGAACTCCGGTCGCTCGGGCTGCCGCGGCGGGCGCTGATGTGCTCGTCCGTCGCGCGGTTGGCGATGACGTTCGAAGACGCGATCGCGATCTGACGTCCCTGCCGCATAACCTCCCGGTCACGGGCGGGCCTGGCAGGTGGACGGTCCGGCGCGGCGGCGGTTAGCCTGACGTAGCGGATCGTTAGCCAACGCTCTACGTCATGGAGTGGGCCCGTGGTCGTCGCCGATCGGACCTGTGCTGCTGAAGAGGCTGGTGAGCTGTGGATGTCGGGCGATGTCGAGCACCTTCGGGGAGCGATTCGCCCTCCGTCATGCGCCCCTTCCCTTCGGTTGCTGGGTTGTTCGGGAGAGTTCGAGTGTTCGGCCCGCCGTCCGGACCATCCGCTAGCCGGCATGCTCACCTGGACAGCGTTTCCCGCGCGCGCAGCGGGATCAGCGGCGTTCCCGTCGCCGGTGATGATGGGCCGCGAGCTTCCCCGATCCCCACTAGCGTGGTGCGTCGTGACCACCGTGCAGTCCGGCGTCCACCCGCGCATCGGAACACCGCCTGGCGCGACGGCATGCCTGCCACCCGAGCGGGCAGGCCGCGCGAGGCGTTGGTTTCCGGACACCCGCTGTCGTTCGACCCGAACCGAGTCGGCGTGACGCTGCCGAACCCAGGAGCCGAGCCGGAAGAGGACGACGAGGAACTCGACTACCGCTTCACGCTGGCCAACGAGCGCACCTTCCTGGCTTGGATGCGGACCTCGCTGGGACTGCTGGCCGGTGGCGTCGCGGTGCACACCCTGGTCCAGTCGTTCCGGATCGCGGGATTGCGGCGCGCGATCGCGCTCAGTTGCCTGGTCTTGGCGGCGGTAACCGCGATCGGCGCCTACGGGCATTGGCGGCGCATCGGCGTGGCCATGCGCCGCGGCGACGCGCTGCCGGAGACGGTCCTGGTGCCGATCCTGTCGGCGGGCATCGCGATCGTCTCGGTGCTGGCGGCGGTGGCGGTGCTGCTGCGGTGAGCGCGCCACATCTGGCCGCCGAACGCACCGCACTGGCGTGGCGGCGCACCGCCGTGTCGGCGATGGTCGTCGGCACCCTGTTCATCCATCAGGCGCTCGGCAGCGGATGGCGCGCGGCGGCGATCGCGCCCATCGGCGGTGCGATCGCGATGGCGGCGCTGACGGGAGCCTGCTACCTGCGCAACCGCGGTCTTCGCCGGGGCCGCTACGCCCACGGCGGCCGCGTCGTCGCCGCGACCGCCGCCGCGGTGGTCGCGGTCGCACTGGCCGCGGCGGCGGCCGGTTTCCTCGAACCGCTGCCATGACCGGGTGGCGGCCGAGCAAGGTTGGCCGAGACGACAGGAGGACGACAATGTGCACAGCGAGCGAGCCGAGCGGTTTCATCGTCGCGGAGCACGAACGTGCGGCCGCCGCACTGCCGTTCGGCGACACGACCGATCCGGCCGACGCCGATCGCGGTTTCATCGCCGCGCTCGATCCCGGGGTGATCACCTCCGAAGACGGCACCGTCGTGTGGGACAACGACTCCTACTCGTTCCTGCGCGAGCCTTGCCCGGTCTCGGTCCATCCGAGCCTGTGGCGGCAATCCGGGCTCGCGGTGCGACAGGGGCTCTACGAGGTCTGTGAGGGCATCTACCAGATCCGCGGTTTCGACATCTCGAATATGACGCTGGTCGAGGGTGATACCGGGGTGCTGGTGATCGATCCGCTGATCTCGGTGGAGACCGCGGCGGCCGGTCTCGCGCTCTATCGCGCGCATCGTGGCGACCGCCCCGTGACCGGGCTGATCTACACCCATTCCCATGCCGACCATTTCGGCGGGGCGTGCGGCGTCACCACCGCGGAGGCGGTGGAGGCGGGGCGCTGTCCGGTGCTGGCGCCCGCGGGCTTCCTGGAACACGCGGTGGCGGAGAACATCTACGCGGGCACGGCGATGGCCCGCCGGGCGGGATACATGTACGGTGCCGTGCTGCCGCGCGGGCCGCTGGGCGCGGTGGGCTCCGGACTGGGGCAGACCACGTCGGTCGGCACGGTCACGTTGATCCCGCCGACCGTCGACATCACCGCCACCGGCGAGGAGAAGACCATCGACGGCATCCGGATGGTCTTCCAGCTCACGCCCGGCACCGAGGCGCCCGCGGAGATGAATTTCCATTTCCCCGATCGCCGCGCGCTGTGCATGGCGGAGAACGCGACCCACACCCAGCACAATGTGCTCACGTTGCGCGGCGCGCTGGTGCGCGACGCGAACGTCTGGGCGAAATACCTGACCGAGGCGATCAACCTGTTCGCCCGTGACTCCGACGTCGTCTTCGCCTCGCACCACTGGCCGACCTGGGGCACCGACCGTCTGGTGGAATTCCTTTCGCTGCAACGGGATCTGTACGGGTACCTGCACGACCAGACCGTCCGCCTGCTGAACCAGGGCCACGTGGGCGCCGAGATCGCCGAAATGGTCACGCTGCCGCCCGCCATCGAGGAAGCCTGGCACGCGCGCGGCTACTACGGTTCGGTCAGCCACAACGTGAAGGCCGTCTACCAGCGCTACATGGGGTGGTTCGACGGCAACCCCGCGCATCTGTGGGAGCATCCGCCGGTCGAATCCGCCCGGCGCCATGTCGAGTTCATGGGCGGCGCGCAGGAGATACTGCGCAAAGCGCGGGCCTCCTACGACGCCGGGGACTACCGCTGGGTGGCGCAGGTGCTCAACTACGTGATCTTCGCCGATCCGGACAACGATGCCGCGAAACACCTGCAGGCCAGCACGTTCGAGCAACTCGGCTACGGCGCGGAGAACGCCACCTGGCGCAACTTCTATCTCAGCGGAGCCTACGAGTTGCGCTACGGCTCGTTCGGCACGCCGACCAAGAGCGATTCGCCGACCATGGTGGCGGCGCTGTCCGCCGACCAGATCTTCGACGCCTTGGCGCTGCGCGTCGACGGCCCGAAGGCGTGGAACCTCCGGCTGGTGACCGACTGGATCCTCACCGACCAGGACCGCACCCACCGGCTCGAGTTGCGCAACGGCCGCCTCACCCACTTCGACGTCGCCCCTGGCATGGCCCTGCCGGAAGCCGACGCCACCTTCACGCTGAGCAAGGCCACCCTGATCCGGGTGTTGCTGGCCGGCGAAGACTTCGGCGTCGCCGCGGCGGCGGGCGACATCGTCATTGAAGGAGACGTCACCAAGCTCGCCGAACTGGCCGACATTTTCGACGCCCCCGACCCCGACTTCGCGATCGTCACGCCGTAGCCGGCTTGCGCTCATCTCGCCTGGTGTGTGCCGTCCGTCTTCAATCGGAGGTCGGCAACGTCGCGAGGTAGCGGCCCGCGACGAAGCGCTGGATCAGCCGCACCACGGGCCCGCCGAGCCGGGTGTACCAGGTGGCGGGGCGGGAGAAGGCCACGATCAGCCCGTACACCGTGTCGTCGGCGGCGTCGTACTCGACGGCGAACAGTTCCTCGCCGGAGGCCGGGTGGCCCGGCAGGGTCCCGTAGGCGAAGCCCCGCCGGTCGGGTTCGTCGAGGACGTACACCACGCGGCACGGCGCGATGATCCCGAACGGACCGAGACCGAGCCGCACGGTGATCGCGGTGCCGGGCTCGGCCGTCGGTGTATCCGCGGATCGGAAGATTCCCGTGCCCTTCTGCACGCCGTAGGCCAGGATCTCCGCGCCTGCCCGCTCGAACAGCGCGCGCCCCCGCCCGATGCGTCGCCGCAGCCTGAGCCCGTGATAGCCCTCCGGAGGCGCACCCCGGGTCGCGCCGAGTTCGGAGTACGTGAACGGCTCCAGCCCATCCGCCATGACCTGATCTTCACCCCGGCCCCCGCGGTCTGGCCACCCTTCACCGCCGACACGCCGGGAGACGAGGTCACCGACCGACGCGCAGCCGATCGTCCGGCGCCGGAAGCGGGACGCACCGGTTTGAGCCGCAGGGGACCGAGGCGAAGCAGCCCGAGCGGATCCAGATACTCGCGGTTGCGGCTACCGCGCTCGACGCGGGCTCCCCAGTGCAGACATGCCGCCACGCATCCTGGGTGCCCGGCCTCCAGCGTGCCGATCCGGGCGCCTCGTCCGACCCGTCTGCCCTCGGGGACTTCGGCGAGCACGGGCTCGTAGGTCGTGCGCAGCCCGCCGGGGTGGTCGATGGACACGACATGCTTGTCGGCCACCGTTGCGGCGAAAACGACGATCCCGTCCCCCGCCGCGAGCACGGCTTGGCCCTCGGCACCGGCCAGATCGACCCCGCGATGCCCCGGTAGCCAGTTCCGCGCCGGTTTGTCGAAGTGCCGCATGACCGCGGGGCGCGGTTGCAGCGGCCAGTCGAATCGTCCTTCGGGCCGGGCGGTCGCGACCGGTATCGTCGCGACGATCGCGGCGATGCCGAGAGCCAGCGCCGAGGACAGGCGCCGACCACGCCGTAAGACCTTGGTCATGCGTGCCGGGCCGGCGGATCCGACTACGCGCCGCAGCGGGGCGCGAGCGGTGCGCACAGGTCGCTACCGGGGGCGGAAGGCGTCTCACGCTGCTCGTCCCCGCCGAGTCCGGATTGCCGGAAGTGGAGCGGCGCGTGCCGCAGCAGGTGGGACAGCGATGGCAGGCACGCCGAACCCGTGCACGCCCCGGGCGCGGGTTTCGCGGCAGGAGTGTCGGCCCCGACCGGCGGCGCGGTCGCTACACCGAGCACGAAGAACAGCGGGACGAAAAAGGTGGTGGCAGTGGAAATCGGTTTCATGACTCCACCCTTGCGCGGTCGCGGCCTCGCCGATGGTTCGATCCGCGGACTGGGGATAACCGGCCCGACTGTGAAAAGCCGCCGTTCCGCCTGGTCGCAGCCGTCCGACGGGACCGATTTAGATCTGGTGCCCGGAGGTCGTAAACTGATCGGGCGGTCTGTGCGTGCATGGACCGACTTCGCGCGCCACCCGTGCTTGTTCATAGCGGCGCTGTTCGAATCGAACTCGAGATCATTGGGTTCGCGGCAGCGTGTTCGGAACAGGGAATCGCCGGCTGGTCCCCACCTCCGTGGTCGGGTCCGACGATTCGGTGGCGCCAGGGCAGCGGATCGCCGATTCGCTGCGTCAACCGGCAACGAAAGAGAGATACGGGAGCCATGGCTGTCGTAACCATGAAGCAGCTGCTCGACAGCGGCGCGCACTTCGGACACCAGACCCGGCGCTGGAACCCGAAGATGAAGCGGTTCATCTTCACCGACCGCAACGGCATCTACATCATCGACCTGCAGCAGACGCTGACCTACATCGACAAGGCCTACGAGTTCGTCAAGGAGACCGTCGCCCACGGTGGCACCGTCCTCTTCGTCGGCACCAAGAAGCAGGCCCAGGAGTCGATCGCGGCCGAGGCGACTCGCGTCGGGATGCCCTACGTCAACCAGCGCTGGCTGGGCGGCATGCTCACCAACTTCTCCACCGTGCACAAGCGTCTGCAGCGCCTCAAGGAGCTCGAGGCCATGGAGCAGACCGGTGGCTTCGAGGGTCGCACCAAGAAGGAAATCCTCATGCTCACGCGTGAGATGAACAAGCTGGAGCGCACCCTCGGCGGTATCCGCGACATGCAGAAGGTGCCCTCGGCCATCTGGGTCGTCGACACCAACAAGGAGCACATCGCCGTCGGCGAGGCGCGCAAGCTGAACATCCCGGTCATCGCGATCCTGGACACCAACTGCGACCCCGACCTGGTCGACTACCCGATCCCTGGCAACGACGACGCGATCCGTTCCGCCGCCCTGCTGACCAAGGTCGTCGCCTCCGCGGTGGCCGAGGGTGTGCAGGCGCGCGCCGGTATTTCCTCGGGCGACGAGAAGCCGGAGGCGGGCGCGGGCGAGCCGCTGGCCGAGTGGGAGCAGGAGCTGCTCGCGCAGGCCGCCCCCGGCGCCGAGGCCGCCGAGACTTCGGCCGAAGCCTCGGCCGAAGCCTGAGACTCGTCACCACCGCGGCGTGAGCGAACGGTCCCGGAGGCAGTAGCCTGCGCACCCACGCGGGGCCCGTGCACGCCGCGGTCGGGCACAGTTCCGGCGGCGTTCACGGGCGAGTGCCATCGTGATCGCCGCTGCCAAAACTCACACTTCTCCGAAGGAGGCTCGCCGAGAATGGCGAACTACACCGCTGCCGATGTGAAGCGGCTCCGGGAGCTGACCGGCTCCGGCATGATGGACTGCAAGAACGCGCTGGCCGAGACCGACGGCGACTTCGACAAGGCCGTCGAGCTGCTGCGCATCAAGGGCGCCAAGGACGTCGGCAAGCGTGCCGAGCGCACCACCGCCGAAGGCCTGGTCGCCGCCAAGGACGGCGTCATGGTCGAGATCAACTCCGAGACCGACTTCGTCGCCAAGAACGCGGAGTTCCAGCAGCTGGCCGAGCAGGTCGTCACCGCGGCTGCGGCGGCGAAGCCGGGCGACCTGGACACGCTGAAGGCGCTGGACCTCGGCGGCAAGACCGTCGACGAGGCCGTGCAGGCGCTCGCCGCGAAGATCGGCGAGAAGCTGGAACTGCGCCGCGTCATCTCGCTGGACGGCCCGGTCGCCATCTACCTGCACAAGCGTGCCTCCGACCTGCCGCCCGCCGTCGGCGTGCTGGTCGAGTACACCGGTGAGGGCGACGCAGCGGCCGAGGCCGCCCGCGCCGCCGCCATGCAGGTCGCCGCGCTCAAGGCCAAGTACGTGACCCGCGACGAGGTTCCGGCCGACGTCGTGGAGAACGAGCGCCGCATCGCCGAGCAGACCGCTCGCGAGGAGGGCAAGCCGGAGGCCGCGCTGCCGAAGATCACCGAAGGCCGGGTCAACGGCTTCTTCAAGGACGTCGTGCTGCTCGAGCAGCCGTCGGTCACCGATTCCAAGAAGACCGTCAAGGCGCTGCTGGACGAGGCCGGTGTCACCGTCACCCGCTTCGCCCGCTTCGAGGTCGGCGCGAACTGAGTTTCGCCGCACCTCCAGCGTGCAGGCCCCCCGCCGACCGAACGAACGCCGGTTGACGGGGGGCCTTCTGCTGCCGCTCCAACCGAATAAGGCAGGATGGGTGCCGCTCTGCCTTGCTCTACGTCACAGGCGCCTGCCGTGCGCAACGAATCGCCGCAAGAACGACAATCCCTCGCCGAAGGAGACTGGAGACCCATGACGGACCCGGGGACCGATCGCCCAGGATATCGCCGGGTGCTGCTGAAACTCGGCGGGGAGATGTTCGGCGGCGGGAAGGTCGGACTCGACCCGGACGTCGTGCAGACGGTGGCCGAGCAGATCGCCGAGGTGGTCGCCACCGGCGTCCAGGTGGCCGTGGTGATCGGCGGCGGGAACTTCTTCCGCGGCGCCGAACTCGAGGAGCGCGGCATGGAACGCGCGCGCTCGGACTACATGGGCATGCTCGGCACGGTGATGAACAGCCTTGCGCTGCAAGACTTCCTGCAGCAGCAAGGCGTGGACACCCGGGTGCAGACCGCGATCACCATGGGTCAGGTCGCCGAGCCCTACCTCCCGCTGCGCGCCAAGCGGCACCTGGAGAAGGGCCGCGTGGTCATCTTCGGAGCTGGCATGGGCATGCCGTACTTCTCCACCGACACCACCGCCGCGCAGCGCGCACTGGAGATCGGCGCGGACGTGGTGTTGATGGCCAAGGCGGTCGACGGAGTGTTCACCGCCGACCCGCGCGTCGACGAGACCGCGACCATGTACACCGAGATCACCCACAAAGAGGTCATCGAGCGCGACCTCAAGGTCGCGGACGCGACCGCCTTCAGCTTGTGCATGGACAACCAGATGCCGATTCTGGTGTTCAATTTGTTGACCAAGGGCAATATCGCCCGCGCGGTCGCCGGTGAGAAGATCGGCACACTGGTTCGGTCCTGATACCCGCCGACCGCGGATCATGACATGACGACGCTGTGGAGGAAACGGTCGTGATTGAAGAAGCGCTCTTCGACGCCGAGGAGAAGATGGAGAAGGCCGTCTCGGTGGCGAAGGACGATCTCGGAACCATTCGTACCGGTCGGGCGAATCCGGGCATGTTCTCCCGGGTCGTGGTCGACTACTACGGCTCGCCGACCCCGATCACCCAGATGTCCAGCATCACGGTGCCGGAGCCGCGCATGGTCGTGATCAAGCCCTACGAGGCGGCTCAGCTGGGGCCCATCGAGACCGCGATCCGCAACTCGGATCTGGGCGTCAACCCCACCAACAACGGCGACATCATCCGGATCTCGGTGCCGCAGCTGACCGAGGAGCGCCGCCGTGAACTCGCCAAGCAGGCGAAGGGCAAGGGCGAGGACGCCAAGGTCGCCATCCGCAACGTCCGTCGCAAGGCAATGGACGAACTGGCCCGCATCCAGAAAGATGGCGAGGCAGGCGAGGACGAGGTCGGGCGTGCCGAGAAGGAGCTCGACAAGACCACCGCCAAGTATGTCGGCCAGGTGGACGAACTGGTCAAGCACAAGGAAGCCGAACTGCTCGAGGTCTGACGCGGATCGGTCGGCACGCGGGACCGGGCCCGGAGGAGGCCCAGGTCACCGCGAGTGCCGCCGGTGATTGCGCCGAGGCCCACCCGGGCGGGGGACGAACGGAACGACGAGTTGAGCGACGGGACAATCGTGGCCGAGAACGCCGCCGCGACCGGTGCGGCAGAGGAGCCGCCGGTGAACGGGACAGCCGATGCGATGCGACAGCACGCGCACGATGCTGATGCTTCCGGTCATGAACCGCTAAGCAGCCCCGCGAATCCTGCCGCGGCGAATCCGGCTCCCGCGTCGAGCGGTTCACGCGCGGGTCGCAATCTGCCCGCCGCGCTGACCGTCGGCTTCGGACTCGGCCTCTCGCTGATCGCGATCCTGCTGTTCGTGCCGAAGGTGTTCATCGGCGTCGCGGCGGCCGGGGTCGGTGTGGCCACCTGGGAGGTCGCCAAGCGGCTGCGCGAGGCCGATGTGCTCGTTCCGCGGGTCCCGCTGATCGCAGGCGGCCAGGCGGTGTTCTGGCTGGGCTGGCCGTACGGCGCCAGCGGGGTGGCGGGCGCGTTCGCCGCGACCACGTTGATCTGCATGGTCTGGCGACTGTTCGACCACGGCTTGCGGACCGCACCGCGAAACTTCCTGCGCGACACCGCCATCACGGTGTTCACGCTGGCCTGGATTCCGCTGCTCGCCTCGTTCGCCACGCTGCTGCTGCTCGAACCGGACGGCAACCTGCGGGTGCTGACCTTCATGATCCTGGTGGTCTGCTCCGACGTCGGCGGTTATGTGGCCGGCGTGCTGTTCGGCAAGCATCCGATGGTGCCCTCGATCAGTCCCAAGAAGTCGTGGGAGGGCTTCGGCGGCTCGCTGGTGTTCAGCGTGATCGGCGGCCTGCTCACGGTGACGCTGCTGCTGGATGCCAACTCGATGATCGGCGTCGTCCTCGGCGTCGGCTTGGTGCTGGTGGCCACCTGCGGCGATCTGATCGAATCGCAGATCAAGCGGGAACTCGGCATCAAGGACATGGGCACGTTGCTGCCCGGCCACGGTGGCATCATGGACCGCCTCGACTCGATGCTCCCCTCGGCGTTCGTCTCCTGGCTGGTGCTGTCCACGCTGCTGTGAGCCCGCGCGTCACACCTTCTTGGCCGCGCGACGCAGCTGCAGGATGCGCACACCGCCCACCGAGGCCATGACGAGTGCGCCGCCGATCACCGACAGCAGCACGGTGACGCCGAGCGGCAGCGAGAAGTTCCAGAAGAAGAAGTGCACCTGGACCTGTTCGAGGTTCTGCACGATGAAGATCAGCAACAGCACCAGGATCAAGACGCCCGCGACGAGCCCGGTCCAGGCGTAACCGGTGCGCGAGGCAAGAGACTTCTTGACCGGGACGGCGGGCGGGACGCCCGGCGGCGTCGGGCGCTGACGCTGGGACAGATCCGGGTCCGGTTCCAGCGGGTGTTCGGGAGGCGTGGACATATCTCGATCATGGCCGACGGCCATCCCGCCCGCAGGTATTTCCTCGTGACGAACCGGGGGTGTCGAGCCGCCGCACGTGGTCGAGTGCGGGGGAGATTGCTCCGGATGGGAGAATGGAGAAACTATGACCGTCTCCCTGCCCCTGGTTTTCGACGCTCCGCGCCGCGGCATGCCGCCGCGTCATCTCGCCGACCTCGACGCCGAGGGCAGGCGCGCGGCCGTCGCGGAGCTGGGCCTGCCGAAATTCCGCGCCGATCAGATCGCCCGGCAGTACTACGCGCGTCTGCAAGCCGATCCTGCGCAGATGACGGATCTGCCCGCCGCGGTCAGGGAGAAGATCGGCGAAGCGCTGTTCCCGCCGCTGCTCGACGTGGTCAAGCATGTGGCCTGCGACGACGGGGAGACCCGCAAGACGCTGTGGCGCGCCGGCGATGGCACGCTGCTGGAGAGCGTGCTCATGCGCTATCCCGATCGGGCGACCCTGTGCATCTCCAGCCAGGCCGGTTGCGGCATGGCGTGCCCGTTCTGCGCCACCGGCCAGGGCGGGCTGAACCGCAACCTGTCCACCGCGGAGATCGTCGACCAGGTGCGGGCCGCGGCCGCCGCGCTGCGGGACGGGGAAGTGGCGGGTGGGCCGGGCAGGCTGTCCAACATCGTCTTCATGGGCATGGGGGAGCCGCTGGCGAACTACAAGCGAGTGGTCGCCGCGGTCCGCCGGATCACCTCGCCCGCGCCGGACGGCCTCGGGATCTCCCAGCGCAATGTCGTGGTCTCGACCGTCGGACTGGCTCCGGCCATCCGCAAACTGGCCGACGAGGGCTTGTCCGTCACGCTCGCGGTGTCGCTGCACACGCCCGACGACGAACTGCGCGACACCCTGGTTCCGGTCAACAATCGCTGGCCCGTCGCCGAAGTGCTCGACGCGGCCCGCTACTACGCCGACAAGACCGGCCGCCGAGTCTCGGTCGAATACGCGCTGATCCGCGACATCAACGACCACCCATGGCGCGCGGACATGCTCGGCGAGAAGCTGCACAAGGCGCTCGGCTCACGGGTGCACGTCAACGTCATCCCGCTCAACCCGACTCCGGGGTCCCAGTGGGACGCCAGCCCCAAGCCCGTCGAGCAGGAGTTCGTCCGCCGCGTGAATGCCAAGGGCGTGCCCTGCACGGTCCGCGACACCCGCGGCCAGGAGATCGCCGCCGCCTGCGGACAGTTGGCCGCGGAGAACTGAGCTACCTGGTCGGCGTGACCCCGGCTTGTCGCCGCTCGCTGACGGCGACGGTTGACGGACGCCCTACCCGCGGTTCTTCGCCGGACGGTTGGTCGCGGCGCGACGTTCGGCTTCCTTCGCCTTGATGCGCTCGTTCTCCGCGCGGACCGCGGCGTAGTTCTCCCGCTCGCGCACGAGCCACTCCGGCGGGTCGGCGAGCAAGGCGTCGATCTCGTCGACGGTGAGGTGGTCGGAGACCCCGGCGCGGGTCAGGCCGGTGTTGGAGACGCCGAGTTTGCGTGCCACCACATCGCGCGGAAACGGGCCGGTGCGGCGCAGTTCGGTGAGCCATTCGGGTGGATCGTTGCGCAGCGCGTCGAGCTGGGCGCGGGAGATCGGCGCGTTGCGGAACTCCTCGGGTGCGGCCGGAAGATAGATGCCGAGCTTGTCCGCCGCCGTCAACGGCTTCATCATCTGCGATTTCTGGTCCGGGCTCACCGGGCCAGCTTACTGGGCGGCGCGGCGGGGCCCGACTGTGCGGTGGCATACGCTTCCACGAATGAGCCGGTTGGAGTCGATCGATGTGGTGCGCCTGCGCTGGTTCGTCGCGGTCGCGCAGGAGTTGCACTTCGCGCGCGCGGCGAACTCGCTGCACATCTCGCGGCAGAAGCTCAGCCATACCGTCATCGACTTGGAGAACGAGCTCGGCACAAAGCTGTTCGTGCCGGGCGCGCAGCCGACCCAGCTCACCGATGAGGGGCGGGAGCTGCTGGAGCAGGCGCGCGAGATCATCGCCCGAGCCGAATCGGTGGCTCGGCGGGACGAGCCGGAGGTTCCGGCCCCCCTGCGGGTTGGTTTCGTGCCGGGTGTCACGGTGTCCAAGTGGACCCGGATCTGGGCCGAGCGGTTCCCGGACGTCCCACTCGAGGTGAGCGCGCTGGCGCAGGCGGATCAGGAAGCGGCTTTGCGCGCGGGCCGGGTGGACATGTGCTTCGTCCGGCTCCCGATCGACCGGGAAGGCATGAGCGCGATCCCGCTCTACCGGGAGGTTCCGGTCGTGGTGGTGCAGAAGGAGCACCCGCTGTCGGTGTTCGACGAGGTGCGCATGGCCGACCTGGCCGACGAGCGGCTGCAGGACACCTCGGACGTCGACGCGGTCGGCGGCGCACTGGAACTGGTCGCCGCGGCCGGTGGCGCGGCGATCGTGCCGCACTCGCTCGCTCGCCTGCATCACCGCCGCGACCTCGTCTACCGTCCGATGCTCGACATCCCCGACACCGAGGTCGCGCTGGCCTGGCCCGCCGATCGCACCACCGATCTGGTGGAGGATTTCATCGGGGTCGTCCGTGGCCGCTCCGAGCGCAGCTCCCGCGGCCAGGCCCGAGCCGAGAAGACCGAGCCGCGGAAGAAGGCCGCCGTCAAGAAGACCGGAGGGCGCCCGGCCCCGGCCAAGAAGCCCGCCCGGCGTCGCGGACGGTAGCCGGTCCGGCGGCGGCACGAACCGGCCCGGGTCCGCGCCGCCCGGCGATCAGCCCTTGCAGACTCGGTTCAGTTCGTCGGTCGCGGCGTCCATGCTCGTGACCTTGTCATCGGTCAGGGCGCGGGCATAGGCGGCGATGGCGTCCTTCTCCGCGCCCTCTGCCGGGATGGCCGACAGCTTGGCGGCCAGCGACTGCTGCACGGTCGGGTCCAGATTGCCGCCCGACTCGTCGATGGCGGCGTTGATCGCGTCGACGGCCGCGCCGCAGGCCGGTGACTGGGCATGCGCGGGCGCGGCGGGCAACAGCAGCAGCGAGCCGAACGCGCTCACGGCGAGCAGGGCGGCCGAACAGGTCTTGATCATTGCGTCCTAAGTGGTCGTGGGAACAGAAACCGAGGTCCGCGACCCGGCTGGGACGCGGACCTCGGACGCACACGGTACCGGGCCATGGCCCGCGGTACAGGACGAATGAACTTGTGCGGGAAGGATTCTCGGCTAGCGCGGCTTGCGCTGGAGCAGCGAGTCACGGATCAGGATGCCCGCGATCAGGACGGCGAAGCCGACGAGGAAGATGTCCTCGACCTTGCCCTTGTGGTTGCCGACCAGCATGGCGAGCAGGATCAGCGCGACGATCCAGCCCGCGATCCGGAAGGTACGGCGCGACTCGCCGCTCCAGCCCCAGGCCGCGGAGGGAACTTCGGCGGGATCGACGCGAGTGACGACGCGCTCGGTTTCGACGTGTTCGAGTTCCGTGGCGGCCACGATCGCTCCTTAGCTGTTACTTGTACCGCGATTCCGGTACACCCTCGATGAGCTGCTGCCGCATATCGTGACATACGACGGTGCGTCGTTGTAAGTCGGCCCGCGCCCGTCGAACGTGTTTCGAAGGTAGGACACAATGAAGGCGTGTCCGACATCGTGAGAGTCCTGCTGCTGGGCAGCACCGGATCCATTGGCACTCAAGCGCTCGAGGTGATCGCCGCCAATCCCGACCGCTTCGAGGTGGTCGGACTCGCCGCGCGCGGCGGCAACACCGAGCTGCTCGCCGCCCAGATGGCCGCAACGGGCACCCGCAATGTCGCCGTGGCAGACCCGGCCGCGGCCCAGCGGCTGGACCTGCCCCTCGGCGGTCCGGGAGCGGTGACCGAGCTGGTGCGCCGCACCGAGGCGGACGTGGTGCTCAACGCCCTGGTCGGCTCGCTCGGGCTGGAGCCGACGCTGGCCACCCTTCAATCCGGTACGCGCCTGGCCCTGGCCAACAAGGAGTCGCTGGTCGCGGGCGGCTCCCTGGTCACCCGTGCCGCCGCCCCCGGGCAGATCGTCCCGGTGGACTCGGAACATTCCGCGCTGGCGCAGTGCCTGCGCGGCGGCCGCGCAGACGAGGTCGACCGGCTGGTGCTGACCGCGTCCGGCGGCCCGTTCCGCGGCTGGACCGCCGAGATGCTGGAGTCGGTCGAGCCCGCCGAGGCGAAGGCGCATCCCACCTGGTCGATGGGTTTGATGAACACCCTCAACTCGGCGTCGCTGGTGAACAAGGGACTCGAGCTGATCGAGACGCACCTGCTGTTCGGGGTGCCCTACGACCGCATCGATGTCACCGTGCACCCGCAATCGATCGTGCACTCGATGGTCACCTTCACCGACGGCTCCACGCTCGCCCAGGCCAGCCCGCCGGACATGAAGCTGCCCATCGCGCTGGCGCTCGGGTGGCCGGACCGGGTGCCGGGCGCCGCCGCGGCCTGCGATTTCGCCACCGCGTCCACCTGGACGTTCGAACCGGTCGACAACGACGTCTTCCCCGCGGTGGAGCTGGCGCGCGCCGCCGGTGAGGCCGGTGGCAGCGTCACCGCCGTCTACAACGCCGCCAACGAAGTGGCGGTGCAGGCTTTCCTGGACGGCGTCATCCGTTTCCCGCAGATCGTCGGCACGGTGGCCGCCGCGGTGGAGGCCGCGGGGCAGTGGCGCGCCGAGCCCGATTCGCTCGACGAAGTCCTCGCCGCGGACGCCTGGGCGCGGGAGTTCGCCGCAGCCCGGGTGCGCGCGTGACGCCCTGGCGCCGGATCGGACGCGCGCGGCGACGGCGTCCTGGCACACTGAACACACAGGACCGGACTTTGTCCCATTAGGGTGGTCAGAGTGCTCGCGGCCAGGAGCGGACGCGTGCGGGCGGGATATACGAGCTGCGCATACGCAGGAGGGCTGTAGAGCAAATGGTGTTCGCGTTGGGGTTCGTGCTGTTCGCACTGGGCATCACGGTGTCGATCGCGCTGCACGAATGTGGGCACATGTGGACCGCCCAGGCGACCGGCATGAAGGTGCGACGGTATTTCATCGGCTTCGGGCCGAAGATCTTCTCGTTCCGCCGCGGTGAGACCGAATACGGCCTCAAGGCGCTTCCGCTCGGCGGTTTCTGCGACATCGCCGGCATGACGGCGCTCGACGAACTGCGCCCGGAGGAACTCGACCGCGCCATGTACCGCCAGGCCACCTGGAAGCGGCTGGTGGTGATGTCCGGCGGCATCGCGATGAACTTCGTGCTCGGCTTCATCTTGATCGTGGTGCTCGCCGTCGGCTGGGGGTTGCCGAACCTGAAGGAACCGCCCGCGACCGCGCTGGGGGTCATGAGCTGCGTGCCGCAAGGCAAGCCGGACGGCTCGAGCGAGCCCTGCACCGGCACGGGCCCGGCGCAGCGCGCCGGACTGCAGCGCGGCGACATCGTCAAAGAGGTCAACGGCGTCAAGGTGGACACCTGGCGGCAGTTCCAGGCCGAGACTCAAAAGCAGACCGGCCCGTTCACCTACGTCATCGAGCGCGACGGCCGCACGCTCACCATTCCGGTGACCCCGGAGCGCGTCGTGCGTTACCCCGAAGGCGGGGGCGAGGGCCGCGTGGTCGGCGCCATCGGCGTGGCGCCGGAGCGCTACGACCCCGTGCAATACGACCTGCTCGGCGCCGTTCCGGCGGCCGCGGGTTTCACCGGCGACATGTTCCTGCGCACGGTCGACTCGCTGACCCAGATGCCTGCGAAGGTCTCCGCGCTGTGGGACGCGGTGACCGGAGGTGAGCGTGATCCGGAAACCCCGGTCAGCGTGTACGGCGCCAGCAAGATCGGCGGCGAGACCGCCGAACGCGGCCTGTGGAACATCTTCATCCTGGTGCTGGCCAGCCTGAACTTCTTCCTCGGCATCTTCAACCTGCTGCCGTTGCTGCCCCTCGACGGTGGGCACATCGCGGTGGTGATCTACGAGAAGATCCGCAACACCATCCGCGGCTGGAAGGGGCTCGCGCCGGGAGCGCCGGTGAACTACCTGAAGTTGCTGCCCGCGACCTATGTCGTGGTGGTGATCGGCGGTGCCTACATGCTGCTCACCCTGGCCGCCGACATCGTCAACCCGATCAAGCTGTTCTGACCGAGGCCGCCGATCGTTGGTGTGACCGGTGACGTACGGTGGGCCTAGCGCACCACGGCTAGACTCGGCACCGAACCGGCCGGACACGACGAAAGTAGGCAGCCGAAGGTGACCAGCACAATCGGATTGGGGATGCCGACCGCCCCCGCGGCAGTGCTCGCTCCACGGCGTAAGACCCGCCAGCTGATGGTGGGCAATGTCGGGGTTGGCAGCGACCACCCGATCTCGGTGCAGTCCATGACCACGACCAAGACGCACGACGTGAACGCCACCCTGCAGCAGATCGCGGAGCTCACCGCGTCGGGGTGCGACATCGTGCGGGTGGCCTGCCCGCGTCAGGAGGACGCGGACGCGCTGGCCACGATCGCCGCGAAATCCCAGATCCCGGTGATCGCCGACATCCACTTCCAGCCCCGCTACATCTTCGCCGCGATCGACGCCGGATGCGCCGCGGTGCGGGTCAACCCCGGCAACATCAAGGAGTTCGACGGCCGGGTCAAGGAGGTCGCCAAGGCCGCGGGCGCGGCGGGCATCCCGATCCGCATCGGCGTGAACGCCGGTTCGCTGGACAAGCGGATGCTGGAGAAGTACGGCAAGGCTACGCCGGAGGCGCTGGTGGAGTCGGCGCTGTGGGAGGCGAGCCTGTTCGAGGAGCACGGGTTCGGCGACATCAAGATCTCGGTCAAGCACAACGACCCGGTGGTCATGGTGGAGGCCTACCGTCAGCTGGCCGCGCAGTGCGACTACCCGCTGCACCTCGGCGTCACCGAGGCGGGCCCGGCGTTCCAGGGCACGATCAAGTCGGCGGTGGCGTTCGGCGCGCTGCTGTCGGAGGGCATCGGCGACACGATCCGCGTGTCGCTGTCCGCGCCGCCCGCCGAGGAGGTCAAGGTCGGCGGGCAGATCCTGCAATCGCTGAACCTGCGTCCGCGCAAGCTGGAGATCGTGTCGTGCCCGTCCTGCGGGCGCGCCCAGGTCGACGTGTACACGCTGGCCAACGAGGTGACCGCGGGCTTGGAGGGCATGGCGGTGCCGCTGCGGGTGGCCGTTATGGGTTGTGTCGTGAACGGGCCCGGCGAGGCGCGCGAAGCCGACCTGGGCGTGGCCTCCGGCAACGGCAAGGGCCAGATCTTCGTCAAGGGCGAGGTCATCAAGACCGTCCCGGAGGCGCAGATCGTCGAGACGCTCATCGAAGAGGCGATGCGCATCGCCGAGGAGATGGGCGAGGAGGCCGGCACCGGCGAACCGGTCGTCACCGTTCGATGAGGACGCGCCTACCAGCGCTTTCGGCATAGCCATACCGCATCGCGCCGGTTCGTGGCAGGCTGTCACCGTGCGGAGTCTGCTGGAGCCGGCGCGTCGGGCCAAATACGCCCCTGCGCGGCAGCTCGCTAATCGGGATCTTGCCCAGGTGCTGCGTGTGCTGGATGCCGATCCGGTGGCCTCGTGCATGGTGGCGGCCCGCTTACAGGAGTTCGGCCTGGACAACCGGTGCGGCCAAGGGGAGCTGTGGAGCAGGGGCGGTCCGGCGGAGTCGCTGTGTTTCTCGGGGGCGAACCTGGTGCCGTTGCTGGGGGATCGCGACGCGTTGCGCGCGTTCGCAGACCGCGCTGTCCGCTGGCCTCGGGTCTGTTCCTCGGTGGTGGGGCGCAGGGAACTGACGTTGCCGCTGTGGGAGATGCTGTCCGGTCATTGGGGTCCGGAGCGCGAGCTACGCGGGGAACAGCCGCTGCTGGCGCTGGCCCAGCCGCCGCTGGCTACGCCGGACGCGGAGGTCCGCCGGGTGCGTCGGGACGAACTCGACCGCTATCTGTCGGCCGCGATCGCCATGTTCATCGAGGAGGTCGGCGTCGATCCGCGCGCGGGTGACGGCGGACGTGGCTACCGCCGGCGCATCCAGAGCTTGATCGAATCCGGCCGTGCCTGGGCTCGTTTCGAGGACGGGGAAGTGGTCTTCAAAGCGGAGGTCGGCTCCGTGTCCCGGCGCACCGGCCAAATCCAAGGCGTGTGGGTGCACCCGGATCACCGGGGCAGGGGGTACGGCACCGCGGGCACCGCGGCGGTCGCGAACGCCGTGGTCGCCTCGGGCCGCACCGCGAGCCTGTACGTGAACGACTACAACGCGATAGCTCGCCGCGCCTACAGCCGTGTCGGATTCCGGCAGATCGCGACCTTCGCCACCGTCCTGGTCGACTGAGCGTGGCCGTCCGCGCGGCGAATCCCGGAGTGCCGCAGGCGTTTGCCCGTGAGTCACTACTACCATCGGTGCCGATGTCGACTCGGATGCTCCTCTCGCTCGCCGTCGCGGCCGTCACGGTGGTCGCCGCCGGTTGCGCGAGCAAGCCGCAGGGGCCGGTCCCCGTCGCGGACGCGTTCGTCACAGCGTTCGCCGAGCACCGGGTGAGCGCCGCCGCCGACCTCACGAATCTGCCGGAGAAGGCAAGTGCCGCGCTGCGTTCCGCCTGGGATCAGCTGCAGGCCGAACAGCTCACCGCCCGTACCGGCGCGGCGCGCGTGACCGGTGACACGGCGACCGTCGACTACACCTACGAGTGGCGGCTGCCCAAGAACCGGATCTGGAAGTACTCCGGCCAACTGCAGATGGGACGCAGCAACGGGCGCTGGATGGTGCGCTGGACCTCCTCCGACATCCATCCCAGACTCGGCGACACCCAGACCATGGCGTTGCGCTCGGATCCACCGCCGCGGGCGCGGGTGAACGAGCAATCCGGCAGCGACGTCATGGTGCCGGGCAAGGTGTCCAGGGTCGCGTTCGTCGCGGCCGACGCCGCCGATCCGAAAAGCGTGGCCACCGCGCTGTCGGCCGCGCTGTACCGCTTCGACAAATCGCTGACGCCGCAGTCCATTCTGGACGCGGCCGAGGCCGCACACGGCCCCTATACGGTCGCGCTGCTCAACGACCTCGAATCCGCCCAGGTGACCACCGATCTGATCGGGCTGCCCGGCGTCACGGTGACGCAGCAATGGGATCTGGTCGCCACCGATCGGGAGTTCGCGCCCGATCTGCTGACCCAGGTGCGCAAAACGGTGATCGCGGAAGTGGACGGCAAGGCCGGGTGGAGCGTGGTCACCCTGAACGCCAACGGGGCTGACACCGATGTCCTGATGGAGGTGCCCTCGCAGCCGGCGCCGTCGTTCTCGCTGAGCATCGACCGCAATGTGCAGAACGCCGCCCAGAGCGCCGTGCAGCCGCGTACCGAGCAGACCATGATGGTGGTGCTGCGCCCGTCCACCGGCGCGATTCTGGCGGTCGCGCAGAACAAGGCCGCCGATCGGGACGGCCCCCTCGCCACGATCGGTCAGTATCCGCCCGGGTCGGTGTTCAAGACGGTGACCGCCGCCGCGGCCATGTCGAACGGCCTCGCGACTCCCGACACGGTGCTGCCGTGCCCGAGCCGAATCGTGATCGGCGAGCGGACCATTCCCAATTACAACCTGTTCACCGTCGGCAATGTGCCGATGTCGACGGCCTACGAGCGGTCCTGCAACACCTCGTTCGCCAAACTCGCCAGTGCCCTGCCCGGTCCGGCGTTACGCGAGGCCGCCGCGAAGCTCGGTGTCGGGCCCACCTATTCGGTGGTGGGACTGCCGACGACCTCCGGCTCGGTGCCCGCGTCGGACGACCTGATCCAGCGCACCGAGGACGGGATCGGCCAGGGCAAAGTGGTGGTCAGCCCGTTCGGCATGGCCCTCATGGCGGCCACCATCGCGCACGGCTCGGCGCCCGTGCCGTACCTGATCGCCGGGCGGCCCACCCAGATCGATGGCGATCGTCCTGCGCTGGCCCCCGATGTCATCGAGGGACTGCGCACCATGATGCGCCAGGTGGTCGTCGGCGGCACGGCCGAGCGGATCGCCGATCAAGGCGAGGTCTACGGCAAGACCGGCGAAGCCGAAGTGGACGGCGGGTCGCACTCCTGGTTCGTCGGCTTCCGCGGCGACCTCGCCTTCGCGACGCTCCTGGTCAAAGGTGGCAGCTCCGACAACGCCGTCGCGGTGACACGCGACATGCTGGCGGCGCTGCCACCCGAGTATTGACCTGTGCGGGCTCGGTCGTCAGTCATCGGGGGGCGGCCCGATCAGCAGATGTTCCAAGCTGACCGTGTGGTCGGAGTACTCGTCGACGCCGATGACGGCGACGAAGTCCCGATCACCGGCACGCTGTTGCAACGCGCCCCACGAGTGGGCGAGGTACCACCCCGCTCCGGCGGTGCCGCGTGGACCCAAACCGCCGCAGTACATCCAGTAGCGGCCGGGATGCCGCTGCGGACTGGGACGCACGCGGGCGACGACGCCGATATTGCGGTCGTCGCCGGAGTCGTACCCGCTCCCGTCGGCCAGCCGCAGCCGCACGGCTTGGGAGCCGTCGTCGGCGGGGCTCTCCCGCACGGTGAACAGCGGACGCTGGGCGGTGTCCAGATACAGCCGCAGGCAGTCGTTGCCGATGAGTCCGAAGCTGATGTACGGGCGGTCGCGGTGCGCGCGGACATCGCGGTCGCTGCGAACGTCGACCGGAATGCTGGTGTGACGCTGCAGGAAGGACAGCACGTACAGCAATCCGCGAAGATCGTTCTCCGCCACGACCGACGGCAGGTCGGCGTACCGGTTGCCGAGCGCGCCGCCCGGTTTCTGGAACACACGCTGTCGGCTGATCCCGGCCGCTCGAAGCGCTTCCACCGACGACTGCGCCAATTCGTACGCCGGGTAGACCAGCGTCGTTCCGTCGGTGGTCGCCTCCGCCCCGAGGAATGCCTCCAGTGAGGCGTCCACGCCGATGAAACCCGTCTCCTGGGAACGGTCGACGGGTGTGGAGTTGGCCATTTGAAACAGTCCCTCGACGGTCCAGCCCGGGAACATTCGTTCCAGCACCCGGCAGTGATAGTCGCGCGGCAATCCGATCATGCGTCCGGACAGCCACTGGTAGTACTGCGCCTTCGCAGGCCCGTGCCCAGGCGGGATGGGCGGATCGAGCCGCGCCGCGCACCGGTCGTACGCGGCCAGAAAATCGTGATGACTTTTGAGATGCCGCTCCGCCAGCAGCATCTTGAGTACGGTCGCCAACGAAACCCCCTTACCCCTGCAGCCTCCGTCCACGGTGACGGAGACTCATGTCGTATTCGCTCAACCGCGACGAAACTGGGCCGCCGGCAAGTGCCTGCCGACGGCCCAGCCGCTTCAGCCGTCAGATGTAGGTGAATGGGAGACCATTACTGGTTCCTCCGGAGGTGGTCGCGGTGACTTGCACTGTTCCCGTTCCGGCGGGAGTGACGGCGGTGATCTGTGTTGCGGAGTCGACGGTGAACGAGGTTGCCGGTGTGCCGCCGAAATCGACGGCCGTGGTGCCTGTCAGGTCGGTCCCGGTGAGGACGACCGTCGTTCCACCGGCCGCCGGCCCTACATTCGGAAGCACGACCGCGAGTGTCGGTACCGCGATGTAGGTGTAGGCAAGGCCGTTGCTGGTTCCGCCGGAGGTGGTGGCGGTGACTTGCACCGTACCGGTCCCGGCGGGAGCAACGGCGGTGATCTGAGTTGGTGAGTCGATCGTGAACGAGGTCGCCGGTGTGCCACCGAAATCGACCGCGGTAGTGCCGGTCAGATCCGTCCCGGTGAGGACGACGATCGTGCCGCCCGCTTCCACGCCTACGTTCGGAAGCAAGGCGGTCAGGCTGGGCGCCGCGATGTAGGTGTAGGCGACGCCGTTGCTGGTTCCGCCCGGGGTGGTGGCGGTGATCTGCACTATTCCGGTACCGGCGGGCGCGACGGCGGTGATCTGCGTCGCGGAGTCCACGGTGAACGAGGTCGCCGGTGTGCCACCGAAATCGACCGCGGTCGTTCCGGTCAGGTTCGTTCCGGTGAGAACGACCGTTGTGCCGCCCGAGGCCGGTCCTACGCTGGGCACGCCCACGGTGAGAGCGGGCACCGGAATGTAGGTGTAGGCGACGCCGTTGCTGGTCCCGCCCACGGTGGTCGCGGTGACTTGGACGGTTCCGGTCCCGGCGGGGGCGACGGCTGTGATCTGTGTCGCGGAGTCGATGGTGAACGAGGTCGCCGGTGTGCCGCCGAAGTCGACCGCGGTCACTCCGGTCAGGCCCGTGCCGGTGAGGACGACGGTTGTCCCGCCCGCTTCCGTGCCGATATTCGGAGCCACCGTGGTGAGGGTGGGAACCGCGACGTAGGTGTAGGCGACGCCGTTGCTGGTTCCGCCCGGGGTGGTGGCCGTAATCTGGACGATTCCGGTCCCCGCCGGGGCGACAGCCGTGATCTGGGTTGGGGAGTCGACGGTGAACGAGGTGGCCGGTGTGGCGCCGAAGTTCACCGCTGTCGTACCGGTCAGGTCGGTGCCGGTGAGAACGACTGTCGTGCCGCCGGACACCGAGCCCAGGGTCGGAGCCGCCGCGGTGAGGGTGGGCAGCGCGACGTAGGTGTAGGCGACGCCGTTGCTGGTTCCACCCGCCGTGTCGGCCGTGACCTGAACAGTTCCGGTCCCCGCCGGGGCGACGGCCGTGATCTGCGTGTCGGAGTCGACGATGAACGAGGTGGCCGGTGTGGCGCCGAAGTTCACCGCGGAGGTGGTGGACAGCCCTGTCCCGGTGAGGACGACGATCGTGCCGCCGGTGACCGGTCCTACGTTCGGCACCACCGTGGTCAGGGCGGGGACCGGGATGTAGGTGTAGGCGACGCCGTTGCTGGTTCCGCCGGGGGTGGTGACGGTCAGTTGCACGGTTCCGGTCCCCGCCGGGGCGACGGCGGTGATCTGGGTGGCGGAGTTGACGGTGAACGAGGTGGCCGGTGTGGCGCCGAAGTTCACCGCGGTGGTGCCGGTCAGTCCTGTTCCGGTGAGAACCACTGTCGTTCCGCCCGCTACGGAGCCGACATTGGGAAGCGCCGTGGTCAGCGTGGGCACTGCGATGTAGGTGTAGGCGACGCCGTTGCTGGTTCCGCCGGGGGTGGTGACGGTCAGTTGCACGGTTCCGGTCCCCGCCGGGGCGACGGCGGTGATCTGGGTGGCGGAGTCGACGGTGAACGAGGTGGCCGGTGTGGCGCCGAAGTTCACCGCGGTGGTGCCGGTCAATCCCGTGCCGGTGATCACGACTGTCGTGCCACCGGTCGCGGGACCCACATTCGGCACGACCGTGGTGACGGCGGGGACCGGGATGTAGGTGTAGGCGACGCCGTTGCTGGTTCCGCCCGGAGTGGTGACGGTCAGTTGCACGGTTCCGGTCCCCGCCGGGGCGACGGCGGTGATCTGGGTGGCGGAGTCGACGGTGAACGAGGTGGCCGGTGTGGCGCCGAAGTTCACCGCGGTGGTGCCGGTCAATCCTGTGCCGGTGATGACCACTGTTGTCCCGCCTGCTTCCACGCCCGCGTTCGGTACCACCGCGGTGACAGTGGGCAGCGCGACGTAGGTGTAGGCGACGCTGTTGCTGGTTCCGCCAGCGGTGGTGACGGTGACTCCCACGGTTCCGGTTCCGGCGGGTGCGACGGCCGTGATCTGGGTGTCGGAGTTGACGGTGAACGAGGTGGCCGGTGTGGCGCCGAAGTTCACCGCGGTGGCTCCGGTCAGGCCCGTGCCGGTGATGACGACCGTGGTTCCGCCGGTGACCGGCCCTACGCTCGGGACCACCGTGGTCAGGGCGGGCACGGCGACGTACGTGTAAGCGGCGGCGTTGCTGGTTCCGCCAGCGGTGGTGACGGTGACTCCCACGGTTCCGGTTCCGGCGGGTGCGACGGCCGTGATCTGGGTGTCGGAGTTGACGGTGAACGAAGCTGCCGGTGTGGCGCCGAAGTTCACCGCGGTGGCTCCGGTCAGGCCCGTGCCGGTGATGACGACCGTGGTTCCGCCGGTGACCGGCCCTACGTTCGGCACCACCGTGGTGATGGCGGGCACCGGGATGTAGGTATAGGCCAGGCCGTTGCTGGTTCCGCCGGGTGTCGTGACGGTGACTTGCACGGTTCCGGTCCCGGCCGGGGCGACCGCCGTGATCTGAGTGGCCGAGTTGACGACGAACGAGGTCGCCGGTGTGGCGCCGAAGTTGACCGCTGTCGCTCCCGTCAGGCCCGTGCCGGTGATGACGACCGTCGTCCCGCCGGTGACCGGACCGGCGTTGGGCACCAACGTGGTGATGGCGGGCACCGCCACATAGGTGAAGGGAAGGCCGTTGCTGGTTCCGCCGGCAGTGGTGACGGTGACCTGAACGGTCCCCGTTCCGGCCGGAGAGACGGCGGTGATCTGGGTGTCGGAGTTGACGACGAACGAGGTCGCCGGTGTGCCACCGAAGTTCACCGCGGTGGCAGTCGACAGGCCCGTGCCCGTGATGACGACCGTTGTTCCACCGGTTGTCGGACCGGTCGTGGGTACCAGGCTGGTCAGCGCGGGGACGCCGGCATAGGTGTAGGTGACACCGTTGCTGGTCCCGCCCGAACCCGTGACCGTGACCTGCACGCTCCCCGTTCCGGGAGGCGCGATGGCGGTGATCTGAGTGGGCGAATTGACCGTGAAAATGGTTGCGGTGTTGCCGAACCGGACAGTCAGTGGGCCGGTGAACCCGGTGCCGGTGATCGTGACGGTGTTACCTCCCGAGGCAGGCCCTGCGGTCGGCGAGATGGAGGTGATGGTGGGGACGACCACGTAGATGAACGGCACCGCACCGCTGGTGCCGCCCGGACCGGTGACCGTGACCGGCACGATCCCTGTACCGGCCGGCGTGACAGCCGTGATCTGGGTGTCGGAGTTGACCGTGAACGAGGTCGCCGGTGTGCTGCCGAAATTGACTGCGGTAGCTCCCGTGAAGCCCGATCCGGTGAGCGTGACCGTCGTCCCGCCCGCGGTGGAGCCTTGGTTCGGGCTGATGCTGTTGAGCGCGGGAACCGGAACATAGGTGTAGGGGAGGCCGTTGCTGGTTCCCCCCGCGTTGCTGACGGTGACCTGCACCGTACCGACCGAGCCGGCCGGGGCGATGGCCGTGATCTGAGTGGGTGAGTCGATCGTGAAAGTGGTCGCGGTACCGCCGAACCGCACGGTCGTCGGACCGCCGAATCCGGTACCCGTGATAACGACGCTGGTTCCACCCGTTGCGGGCCCTGATGTCGGGGAGAGGGAAGTGATGGTAGGCATGGCGCTGCCTCCTTTTTGCCGTGGTGATGATTCCTCTGCACCGGGGGGCGCCCGCCGCTCTTCAACGGCCCGGCTATCTCCATTAACGCCTTTGGATTGGTGGCTGGCAACGTATCTCGCGATCCGTTTTGGTCCGTTTTCGGTTCGCCGGTGGCACGTCGGGTAGCGGCGCGAACATCCTGGCAGGTGTTGTGGCAGCAAAAATTTCGACGGTGCTACGGCGCTGCCGATGAGTACACCGCTAGCACGCAGCATGCCGAGATCTTCGGTCTCGGCGAACGGTTGGCGACCATCCGGAAAGTCCGTCGGCATCCCGGGCTCGCCAGCCCTTTCCGGGTTACAGGAACAGTTCCGGCGGATCGTCGAATTCGATGCCCGCCTGTCGCGCTCGGGACACCATCTTCCGATCCCACTCGCGGTGCACCCGGAGTGCCATACGGAACTCGCCCATCTGCTGTGACATCTGCTGGGTCTGCGAAATGGCGAGGTCGCTCAATACTTTCGCGGCGTCCGCCTTCGTCTTGGTCATGTGGGCGTCGACGTCGCCGCGTTTGAACCACGCCGTCACCGCCGCCGACAGGGCCGACGAGCCGGCGATGAGCACGAGCGCCGCGAAGATCGGCGACTGCTGGACCAGATTCATGACGCCTCCCTCAGCTTCACGGCGCGCAGTATTCGAACGTCTTGCAACACCTGATGGCGCTTCCACAGGAACGCCAGACCCAACGCGATCGGCAGCGGCCCTCCGAGAACCGTCGCCGGGCCGAGGGTTCCGTGCTGCAGTTGCAACAGCAGCAGCTGCGCACCGAAGGCGACCAGGGACCAGCCGAGCGCGCCCAGACCGACCTGCTCGATCAGATAGCCCCAGACCCGCCGGGCGAACAGACCGACCAGTGTCGTGGCGCAGCCGATCAGCATGAGGACCAGCCACAGCGTGCGGAATCCCGGCGGCATGGCGGCGAACGCCGAATCGGGCGGCGGCCCATAGACGCACTGCAACAGCATCGAGGCACCGAAGACGGCGCACAGCACGACCTCGAAGGGATCGTGGCGGGTCTTCTCCTTCCTGGCCTTCATGCTGGTTCACCGCTGTCCGGTGGCGCAGGGCTGACCCGGTGGCGCGCCGACTCGACCGCGGGCAGACCCAGCGCCGCCGCGACGAGGGCCAGGACGAACCCGGAAAGGTCGGACGAGACAACGCCCTTGGTGACCCCGTACCCGATCAGCGCGACCAGCAGTGGATACAGCAAGGCGCGGACGGGCTCGCTGTGCAGGATCGTGATCACTTTGTTCATCGGTTCTTCCCTTTCTCTCTTGGCGGCGGCAACGGCGCCGCCGGCCGAACGCGAAGCCCGATCACTGGATGCACCCAGTCGTCGGGTCCGTTGGGACACGGTCAGGAGTTCTGACCGCGTCGGTGTCGTGGCGTCCTACCCCGACCGGGGAACTAGTTGAACCCGTGTGCGGGGGAGGATGGTTCGTGGTGCGATATTCCCGCCCGCACCGCGGCGGTGACGTCCCGTCGAATGCCGGTCGTCACCGTGGCACGAGGATCCGGCGCGTGCGGTCCCGAAGGCGGGGGGAGGAAGGTAGGCATGGCGCTGCCTCTCTGTTTGCTGGTTCCTCCGAAGCGGGGGTGCGCGAAGCTGGTGCCGGATCGGTTAACTCCGTTATGCCGCAGGAAAGGCGCGTCGGCAATGTGTCGGGTGATCCGTTTTTGTCCGTTTTCCGGATTGTTGCCACGTGTTGACCAGTGCCGCGTGCCGCGCCGGGTGCGCAGCGTCCGGCCTTGCCGCGAAGTTGTTCTCGCCGGTATGGCGGGCCGGGACTGTCGTCCTCGCTGTCCACCATTCGCTCGATGGACGGAATCCGCACGCGCGCAGTGGCTGTCAGGGTGTGGGTGCCTGCTCGGCCTCGGGGCGACCATCCGCCGGTGTGCAGGAAGGTCCGGCCGGTCGCGCGGAGCGGTCCATTGGATCGGGCCGCGATAGTGCCGGATGCTCGGCCGGGCAACGCGAACGGACCGCCACCGGAATCCCGGCGACGGCCCGTGAGCTGTCCGGATCAGACGTAGGTGTAAGTGACTCCGTTGCTGGTGCCACCCGAGCCGGTGACGGTGATCTGCACGGCTCCGGCCGCTCCGCCGGGAGCGACGGCGGTGATCTGTATCGCGGAGTCGATGGTGAAGGTCGTCGCGGTGCTGCCGAACCGCACGGTCAGCGGGCCGGTGAAGCCGTCACGATTCCCGTCCCGGCGGGAGCGACGGCCATGATCTGGGTGTCCGAGTCGACGGTGAAGGAAGTCGCCGGTGTGGTACCGAAAGTGACCGCGCTCCGGCGCCGCTACTTCTGCAATGCTCCACCCACTCCGTTCGTCCGTTTTCTCACCCGTGCTGGGTGGGCGTGGTGCGGCGGTGCACTCGAAATGGTTCGACATCCACTTCGGCCGACGGAAGGTCTGCCGTCAACCCTTCAAAGCGCGGATCATGTCGATGAGCACCCGTGCGCCTTCTCGTGTCAGTCGGTCATCTCGCGTCGCTTGGTCTTCGGTGGCTCTGAACTGGAGTTCGCCCTCCCAGCCGTCGATTGTGGTGGTGAGGCCGACGTCCAGCAGTGTGGTGGCGCGGTCGCCCCCCCCCTTGGGCAGTGGCTCGGTAGCTACCTTGACGCTTACGCCGTCCACAGTCAGGACGTTGGTCGGGTAGTTCTCTGTCGGCGCGGCAGGTGTGGACGCGGTGCTACCACTGGCGGTGATGCGGAACAGAGAGACGTATCCAAAGGAAGAGGGCCACGCGGACCCGTCGTCCTTTTCATAAACACATCCGTTGCCGGTGCCGATCTTATCGGTCAGCACTTTCCCACCGGCTCCGGCGCCGACTTTCAGATACTCGGCACCAGGCCGGGTGGCGAAAAATCGTATCGCAGAATCGCACAACTCCTGGATAGTGTGACTGCTAGCCGGCATCTCATACTTGTTGGGCTGAGTGGATGAGAACAGGTCGCACGCCGAAAGCAGCACCATCAGCGCGGAAACAGCCAGCGGCTCTCGCAGGTTCATGTCGGATCGCTACCAACTTTCGGGCGCCTCGAGGCGTTGGAGGGCTTGGGTGATCCAGGTTGTGAAGTGGGTGGTCAGGTCGGTGGGGGTGGTGGGGCGGATGGTGATGTGGTCGGTGCGGTGTTCGGTGTAGCGGCCATCGGTGGAGATGTCGTGCCACTGGAGGACTTTGGTGGGTTTCGTGTGGGTGTGCAGGGGGGCGGTGATGAGGACGGCGGTGCCGCCGCCGTCGACCGGGCGGCCGAGGAGGCGTTGGTATTGCTCGCGGGGGGTGTTGCGGGCGTTGTCCTGGAGGTAGGTGTCGCGGCGGGGGACCAGGTCGTCGGGGTGGAAGGTGGCTGGTTTCTCTTTGCCGGGGGCGCAGGCGGGGATTGCGTTGACCAGGCGGGCGGGGAGTTGGTCGGCGGGGAACAGGCGGGCGCGGATCGGGCCGTGCTCGTGGTGGTTGCCTGCTTGGCTGAGGACGACGGCGCGGTAGCTGTCGCGGGCGCCGAGGATCCGGTATTCGCGGACGTCGTCGGGACCGGTGCTGTTCTTGTGCTTGCAGGTGCCGCCGAGGATTTCGATCCGGAGCTCGGAGTCGCCGAGGGTGCGGAAGGCGGCGGCGATCTCGTCGAGTTCGTCAGGGGAATAGCGCTGCCATACGGCGGTGCGGTGGGCGGCGAAGTCGTCGCGGAAGGCGAAACGGCTGGTGTAGCGCAATGGGCTGGGGATGCGATCGTGTGCGTCGCCGTACCAGAGAGCGGCGAAGTCGTCCGGGTCCCAGGTCCATTCAGCCATGTGAGGTCCAATCCGGCCGCGTCGAAGCGGCCATGTCCGCGCGCGCACGCCCGCGAGCGAGGCGGGCGTGCGCGGAGTCGAGAAGGTTGCGGCTGATCAGTCGGGCGTGCCGCCGATGACGCCGCCGGGCAGCGTTCTCGGAGGTTCACCGAGCAACTCGTCGGTGTTCTCCTGGGTGATCAGGTAGTCCGGCGTCTTGTGCTCGGATTCGTCGTCCTTGCCGCCGCCGCGAGCACCGGGCGCCATCATGCCGGGCATGCCGCTTGTGCCCCGGAGTCCGGAGGTCGCCCTCGCGGCAGCAGCCGGGTTCATCGCTGGGTTCTGCGTTCCCGGTGTGCCCGGGACACTGCGGGCCGGTTGCGGCTGGTTCGTTGTGCTGGGCGTGCCGGGCATACCCGGTGTGCCGGGGCTGTGCGGAGTCGGGGTGCCTGCCGGAACGGTCTTGGTCGGGTCCGTGGTGGAGGCGGGAGTCGTCGAGGTGGGGTCCACGCCCGCGGGCTTGGTAGTGGTGTCGGACGCCGACGTGTCGGAAGACTGCTGATCCTGTGTCGATTCGTCGGTGGACTGCTGCTGCTGTTCCTCGGTACTCGACTCGTCGGGCTTGCCGTCGCCGTCTTTGTCGCCGGGAATGCCGGAATCGGTGGTAGGACCGTTGCCGGAGTCGTTGGAAGCGGGGCCGCCGCTGTCGTCGCTCTTGTATCCGCCCGGCGGAGGAGCTGGGATGTCCACCGACGCGGTAGGGCCGACCGGAGTGGGCAGCACCGGGATCTTGCCGTCCATCTCGCTGAACGGTTGTACGTAGTACTCGTTCATCGCGACCCGCGCCGACTGCTCGGCCAGGAATCGTTCACTCGACAGGTTCCAGCGTCGCGGGTGGAAGATGCGATCCTCGAACGGGATATTGACGAGGTCGGGGATCGCCTTCTTGGTGTTGGTGATCGCGGTGGCGGCGTCGCGGACTCGGTAGTACAGCTCTTCCAGCGATGTCGTCAGATTCTGAGCGTCGCTGGTGTATTTGGCGATGGCGCTCTTGGACTGCTCCGCTGCGGGGCCGGACCAGGCTTGGGCTATGGAAGCCTGGATCGAGCGCGCGAAGGTTTCGACACCCCGCTCCCACTCGTTGCGAGCTTGCCAGTACGTGTCAGCTTGGGTGAACGTGTCGGTGGGATCGAGTGGCTTGAACGTGTCGTTGATCCGGGAGTGTTCCCAACTGTCGGTGTGCTCACCACCGTTTGGGATGCGCTTGTTCTCGTAGCCGCTCATTAGTTGGCTCCATTCGGGAGCCTGGGCGGCGAGAATTGGACTCCGACCGGTGGGCGCTCGGGCAGCGTGGTGTTCAGCCTATTGAACTCCGCGGCAAAGTTACTGTCTGCCTGCATGATTCGATCCCGGGCAAGCCGGTGCACTTCTTGGATGTCCTCGACGATGCGATAGTGCTCTTCCATGATCTGATGGACGCTGTTACGGTCCTCGGCTCCCCGAGCCTTCTTCTTGAACCTATCGACCAGCGTCTGTGCCGAGACCATGTCGCCGTTACCCTCACCCAGGCCCCAGTGAGACTGCCCTGACACGAGATCCATATACCTCTGAATCTTCCGAATTGCGTCCTTGAAATACTGACAGTCCCGGTCTATGTAGACGAAATCCTCCGGGGACATCTGGATGCCTAGCTGCCCTTCTCGTGCGGCGTTCAAGATGTTGCCCATCGGCCGAGGTGGCTGTGCGTTGTCGTCACTCATGTGCTAAATCCCTCCCGGTGAGCACGATCGCTTCAGCATTTTCAAACGGTTGAAGGAATTGTTGGGACTACCTTCTCCGCCAGAGTCTTCGCAAGTGCGCAGGTGTCGAGTTGGCCTGTCTTTCGATTCGACGGCGGGTTGCTGAGGAAGATCTCAAGGCTTCCGCCCTTCATCTCGACGTTTATCGTGCACACGGCGTCGGGGTGCTCCTCGACCTGCCGCGTCGAGATCGCACGACGTCCGTTGATGGCGAACTCACGGGTGTCGGCGAACTTCTTGTCCCGCACCATGTCGACGGTGATATTCGTCGTTCTGATGACAGGTGCATATCCATCCGTCTGGACCCAGCCGCAACCACGCCACTTGACTCCCCCTGACGCGTTCGAGTCCTGCTTGTCTTTGCTGCGCAGATTCTCTGAATCGAGGATGCTCTGCGGAATGTCGGTGCACGGGTCGTAGCCCGTTGGTACGTCAGGGGCGAGGGTTGCGCTAGCGGAGGAGGTTCCGCTTGACGCTGCACCGTCATCAGCCGGACCGCAGCCTGCCAGAACGAGTGCGGCGCCGACGGCGAGGGTGGTCAGTCGCCGCGAACTCTGCCCTGAGGTCATTGGTTCCCCTCGCACACCGGTGTCTTGTTCCTGGCCTATCCAGGGCCGGACCGGCTCCTCCGCCCCCTGCAGTGAAACCTGACGCTACCGGCGGCGTTTGCCGGGTGCAAGCGACCTGACCTGCTTTGCAGGTGAGTGACCGCCCAGAGCCCCGGCCTCGCGCGAGGAGGAGGCCGGGGTTGTAGGAGAGCGGCTCGGTCAGGACTGGGAAAGGACCAGGTCACCGCTGGTTATGCGAACAGTGAATGAGTCCCAGTCGCCCGGCCTGAACACGAGAGCAGGGCCACTGGGATTCTTCGAATCGCGAACACCCACAGAGCCTTCGCGCAGGAACGCGACCTCGACGCAGTCTTTCTCGGCGCTGCTGTAGCTGCTCTTGAACCAGTTGGCAGCGGATAGGTCGGCGTTCACTCGGCGTACTCCTTCGCGATCTGGTCGATGAGAGTGCGGCTTCGCTCCTGGTCGAGTGCCGATCGCTGGATATCGGCGTACGTCTGGCGATACCGCCGGATCTCCTCGGGCTTCTCAAGATACAGGTCACCTGTGAGCCCCTGCATGTAAACGACCGGTGGCTCGGTGAGATGGGCTGTTGGGTGCTTCGGGAAGTCGAGCATCACAAACGAGCCAGCGCCCAGGCCCGCGTACGCATGGGCCGAGAGGGGCACCACTCGCACTGAAACATTGGGTTGTTCACCGACAACCATCAGATGTCGAAGCTGCCGCTCCATGACTGAGGGACCGCCGATCGCGCGTCGGAGCGCGGATTCGTCGACAACAGCCTCCAGAAGTACGGGATTCGAGACGCTGTCCACGCGAGCCTTTCGCTGCCTGAACATCTCGATCCTTCGTTCGACTTCAGGTCCGGGTATAGAGGGGAGGTCGACCCAGATCAGTGCTCGTCGATACTCATCGGTTTGCAAGAGTCCGGGCAGAAGGGTTGTCTGGTAGGAGACCAGACGCTTGGCAAACGCCTCGAGTTCCACGAAGAGGCTGAACTCTGCGGCGATGGTGTCACCGTATGCATGCCACCACCCCGTATGTTTGGTCTCCTCGACCAGGTTGAGCAGAATCGCGGTGCGCTCTTCGGAAGCACCGTAGACCTGGCACAACCGCTCGATGAACAGTGGATGCAGCCTGACCGGCTGTCCGGTCTCCATCCGCCAGAGGGTCTGTTTGCCCACGTCGATCGCATCCCGCGCGTACTCCGCGCTGACGCCCGACTTGATCCGCAGCTCGCGCAGCTGACGCCCCAGCATCCGGCGGGGCAGGGTGGAACCTGTTGAACTCACGACGAATCCCTTTCGTAGCCAAACTATCGGCCGGGTACCTAACTGGAACCATGCGGCGGGGGGCCTTGGAACCTGGGCGGTTTCCGCCCGATTCCACCACTGAGAACATTCCCGCCGAGCGATATCCGGTGCTTCACTGAACGCGCCCGGACCCAATCGAAGAAGTGCTGAAACCTTAACCGCGCCAACGGTTCCAGGTCCAGCGACCGGGATATCTCGCGTACCGAACTATGTGAATCGAGGATGGCGAATGAATCATGCGGCATTCGCGGACACTCCCGCGTCCCGCTGCGCGTTTTACCGCCGCACCTGTGGGCTGCCCGCCGGGATACATCCGGAGATCGGCCGCATCGTCGTGAAGGCGGGCGTGGTCGGCGGCATCACGATGCCCGACCGGCTGGGGCAGTGCGTGCGCGACGACATGCTTTTCCGTGGCCAGGCGATCGGCCCCGTGGTCGCGCATATTCGTTCTCGCCGATGGACTTTCCTGTGCCGGCCGGATCTGCCCGACGACGTGCGGTTGTTCGCCGCGTTGTTCCGGATCGATGTTTCGATCGTGCCGTTCGGCAGCGAAATCGCGCTGCCGTCTCCCGCCGACGCGAGCAACGCCTTTCGCCGATGGGTGGTCGCGCCGCGAGATACGTTTCGTCCGTCCGGAATGGTGATCGTGAATTGCGTGCTGGCCCGCGCGGGCGGGAAAGGTGCGCCGTGAGCGAGGGTCTGCCGACGCGGAGTCAACTGCTGCGGGCCTGCCGGGAGGACGGGCCGCCGCCTGCGCATCCGGTGCTCGCGCAGGCGCGCACCCTGACCGACCTGCATTCTGTCCGTCTCCGCGCGGACCGTGGATGCGTCTGCGGCGCCGAGGAGCGCCGGGCGCGGCTGATCCGCGAGATCGACCGCTGGGTCGAGGTGCGTTTGCCCGCCGCGCGCGGCGGAGCCTATCTGCACACCGAATCGTTCGGCTCGGTGGTCGATCGCTTGGCGCGGCTGAGCGCGTGTGCCTACGCGGCCATGGCCGGCGACCAGGAGTGGGACCTGTGGTTCGCGTGGGAGCGGCTGGCCGAAGCGGCGGTCGCCTACGAGGATCTGGTCGGCGAGCTGAGCAGTGGGCGGCGCAGGTTGCCGAGCGCTTTCTAGCGCGGGTCAGTTTCGCAACAGGGTGGCGGCGAGGTGATGCCGCAGTGGTTCGCCGACCGCCGCCATCCGGAGGGTGTAGTCGATGGTGTCGCCGGACAGGCGCAGCGACCGGCCGAGGGCGGTCACGAGTTTCGCCGTGCTGCTGCGCCCGATGGTGGTGGAGTCCAATTCCATGCGCAGCGTGCCGTCTTCGACGGCGAGGGAGCCCTCGCAGATTTCGGTGATTCCGGTGGGATGGGCGAGGATCAATTCGACGCGGTCGGGGCGCGGGCAACGCAGATAGCCCGTTTCGGCGTGCAGCGGCCTGCCGTCGTCGGTGGCGCGGGTCTTCTGCCGGTAGGTGAGGAACGGCCGGCCGAGATGGCCGAACCGGATTTCCTCGACATAGCCGAACGGCTGAATGGTCGGGTATTCACCCTGCCCATTACCGCGCCACGTGCCGAGCAGTGGAGCGAGCGGAGCGATATCGGGGTGCAGGGCAATAGCAGGCTGGGGTTCGACCACGGCGAACAGCCTAAACCTGCGCTCGTCCAACCGTTCGGGTACTCCCGATTTTGCTGCAGGCTAAGGTTAGCTTCGCCTTATCACCAATGTGGTGTGGTCGGAAAGGAAACAAGAAGTTGAACGGACGCTGGAATGAGTCGCGCCGTGGCGGTTTGCCTCGGTCGCGGACCCGACGTGGTCTGCTGCGCGCGTCGGCGCTTGGTGTCGCGCTGGTCGTGGCGGCGGGCTGCTCGGACTCGAAGCCGGACGAGGTGCCCGCGCTCGACGGCAACAAATACGTCCAGACCAATCTCGCGGCCAACAACGCGGAGTACAAGGCGCAGCTTGTTTTCCCCGACCTGGTCAACGCCTGGGGGCTGGCCAACCGCCCCAAGGGCGCGGGCGGGCACTTCTGGGTCGGCGCGGGCGGCAAGTCGTTCCAGTTCGTCGGCGACGTGACCAAGTCCCCGGACGACAAGCTGCACAAGCTGTTCCAGGACGACTTGAAAATCGTCACCATTCCCGGGGCGGATGCCGACACCTCGGACAAGAGCGCGGGCAAGACCACCGGCGTGGTGTTCAACCCCGCGCCGATCACCTCCGACCTGTTCGTGGTGCACGACCAGCCGGTGGAGGCCGAAGGCGGGCCGCTGAACGGTTCGGCGCGGTTCATCTTCGCCACCGACTCCGGCAAGATCTCCGCCTGGACCGAGCTGGGCTTCGAGGGCCGGATCGTGCGCCACGACGGGCCCGCCAACCTGGTATTCGACGGGCAGGCGCAGGGAATGCAGTTCTTCGGGATCGCGCTGGCTCCCTCCGGTGACAAGCTGCTGGCGGCCGATTTCGGCGCCGACCCGCAGGTGCGGACGTTCGACAAGAACTGGCAGCTGATCCCGACCACCGGCTTCGCCAACCCGTTCGCCACCGGTGACGCGATCGACCCGGCCGCGCCGGAGAAGGGCAAGAAGGCCAAGCCAGGCGACCCCGCGCCGTTCAACGTCTCGACCATCGGCAACCGGGTCTTCGTCGCCTATGCCACCACTCAGCCGGACGAGAAGGACGCGACCAAGTTCGATGCCGGTGAAGAGGACTCGCTGGACAAGGACGAGGAAGGCGGCAAGCCGGACAAGGGCAAGCTCGCCGAGTTCGACGCGGGCGGCAAGCTGGTGCGCATCATCGACGACGGCAAGCGCCTCAACGCGCCGTGGGCGGTGACGATCGCGCCGGACGGGTTCGGTCCCCTCAGCGGAAAACTGCTGGTCGGCAACTTCGGCGGCGCGGGGCACGTGCTGGCCTACGACGACATCACCGGCAAGTTCGCCGACTACCTGCGCGACGCCGACGGCAAGCCGGTCGCCATCGAAGGACTGTGGGCGCTGATGTTCGGCAACGGCGAGAGCCTCGGTGACGCCGACTCGCTGTACTTCACCGCCGGACCCGACGACGAGAAGGACGGTCTGTTCGGCAAGCTCCGCTTGAAGTAGTCCCGCTGCGAGGCGGCCCGTACCGATTCGGTGCGGGCCGCTCGCGCTTCAGCGGCCTCCGGTCGGCGCGGAGGCTCGCGGTTCGGTGCGCCGTTCGCGGATGGCGGACTCGACTTCCTCGACCGCCGTCCGGATCATCGCTCCGTAGCCGTCGTCGGCGAGGGTGTGCAGACGGGTGCGGGCGGCGTCGATCTGGCGCTGCGCGGCGTCGAACGAGCCGAGCCTGCGGTAGTCGTCGGCGAGATTGAGGTGCAGCGACGGGTAGAACGCGGCCACCCGCAGCGATCCGTCGAAGCTTCGAGCGCGATCATCGGAGAGGCTGTCGGCGGCGTCCAAGGCCCGGATGTCCCAAGTGAGCGCTTCGGCGGCGTCGTCGTACAGGTCGGCAAGGTAATGAGCGAGGGTGCACCGGTGCAGTGGGTCACCCTGCGGCCCGAGTGAGGCCCATACGGTGAGCAGAGCCTCCCGTGCGTCGTCCGGACGGCCCTCACGGCCGAGGGCTACGGCGTTGGTGATGGTTTCCATGGTGTGGTCGGGTGCTGCATACATTCGGGTCTCCTTCATGGGGGTGATAGATGCCTGTTCGTGTGCGAGTCCGGCCGGGTCGGCTCGGCGGTGGACGGTCGGGGCTGGGCGGGCAGCCGCCGGATGCGGCTGCGGGGCGGTCTGGGCGATCGGAAGTAGCCGTGGGTGGGCGTCGCGATCGCGAGACGAGTAATCGGATCGCGCGCCGCCGGTGGAGGGACGCGGTTGTGCGTGCGCAGTGGTTGCACGGCTGTCGGTCGTCGGACCGGAGGGACGCGGTTGCGCGTGCGCAGTGCCTGCACGGTCGTCGGACCGAAGGGCGGGTCGTGCGTGCGCGGCGGTTGCACGGGTGAGGGGCGCCGGTGTCCGACGACTTATCCGGAGGCGTTCTCGCGGAGGGGCCGGACCGGCATGGCCAGGGTGGTGAGGTCGCCGTCGGTGGCGGAGCGCAGGACCACCGGCTGATCGGCGGCGATGACGTCGAGCATGAGATCGGGACCGAGCGCGGTGTGGACAGCGGGTAGCAGAGTCGCGGGGTCGAAGGACAGCGTGACGGCGGAACCGGTGACCTGCGCGGGCAGGCAGTGCGCCTCTCCGAGCCCTGATACTGCGATCTCGTTCGGATGAATCGCGAATTGCATTGTGCCGTATGCGCTTTCGAGAACATTCAGCATGGAGTGCCGGGCGACGACGACCCTGGTGCGCACCGGTCCCAGTCCCGCCAGTAGGGCGCGGTGGTCGGGGAAAGGGCCGTCGATGACGGGCGAGTGGTGTTGCGCGCCGTCTCCCATCAGAAGCAGTCCGTCGTCGGACGGTGCGACGACGACCTCGTGCATGCCGCGCAGCTGCTCGGTGATCGACTCGAGCCCGCTGGAATCGAGCACCGCGGACCAATTGCCGCCGTGCTGCCGGTTCGCCACGACGGTGCGGGTGGACAGGCGGTAACGATCGGTTGCCGTCAGAGTCACCGTGTTCGCGCTCGCTTCCAGCAGGACGCCTGCCAGCACGGGTACCTCGCGGGTGCGCGCTGCGGCGGTGCGGACCTGGTCGAGCGCCTCGGCCAGCGCCGCCGCATCGACCGCCACGTGCGTGCCGAGCGCCTGTTTGACCACGGCGGCGACGCGCGCGGCCTCTTCCGCTCGATGTGCCAGTTCCGCCACGTGACGGTCGAGCAGGCGGCGCGCCCGCTCGCTGTCACCGGCGAGGATTTCCGCGATGGCATCCAGCGGCAGGTCGATCGCGCGCAGCTGCCGGATGAGCACCGCCCGCTCCCGCTGCGCCTCGGTGTAGTAGCGGTACCCGGTCAGCGGATCGACCCGGGCGGGGACGAGCAGACCGCAGTCGTCGTAGAACCGCAGCGCGCTCGCCGTGAGCCCGCTGGCCCGCGCGAGCACACCGATCGTGATCAACTGTGCCGATTCCAATCCCATCACCCGGTCATCATGGAGCCTCAACCAACTCGAAGGTCAACCTCCCGGCGGGGACAACACCGTCGGCCAGTCCGGGGATGAGTCGCGGGACCATCAGCGTCGGCTGCTGGGACCCGCGCGGTGCATACCCGTGGACGTGACACCCGGGCGGCAGACGGCTCCGTTCGCTGTTGTCACGCGGGACGCACGCACGAGGGATCTTGTGGTCACGGTGACGGTCGCCGCGCCGGTGGTCTATCGGTCGGCCGCGTTGCGCGCCAACGGCAACCGCCGCCCGGCTGGCCGTCGCCGCGCTGGTGGTGCTCGCGGTGATCCCGGCGCAGAACTGCCTCGGGCCGAGGGAACCGCCTCGGTGCAGGGGCGTCCATCCTGCGAGGCCAGACCATCGGCGGTCGCGCTCGGTGCTAGTCAGTCGGCCTCGGTGGGGGTGACGCGCCAGCGGCGCGACCAGTCCCAGACCGAGCCGAGTGCGGTGCCGAGTTCGGCGCCAGCGGTGGTCAGCTCATAGGACTTGTCCGGATTCTTCGCGATCAGGCCCGCGGACTGCAGGTGCTGCAGGCGCACCGAAAGCATGCTCGAAGAGCAGTTGCCCATGCGCCGGCGCAACTCGAGGAAGCCGAGGCGGTCGGGTTCCAGTTCCCACAGGATGCGCAGGATCCAGCGTTGGCCGAGCAGGTCCATGGTGGCCAGCAACGGCGCGTTCGCCGGGTCGTCCCGCCCGCGCGGCGGCTTGGGTTCGTTTGCGCTTCTCATTTAGAACCAGCATAGTGGTTCTGAATCAGAAGCATCGGCCCGGTGCCGGGCGGACCGAAAGGGTGACGGTGGACGACAGGATCGGACGGCGAATCGTGCTGATCACGGGCGCCTCCCGCGGGATCGGCGCGGAGACCGCCCGGGTGCTCGCGGCGCGCGGCGACCACGTGGTGATCAACTACCGGGAGAAGGGCAAGCGGGCCGACGCGCTGGCGGAGTCGATCCGGCAGGCGGGCGGCAGCGCGACGACGGCGGGCGCCGACATCGTCGACGCGGATTCGGCTCGTTCCCTGGTCGCCGGGGTCGTCGAAAAGTTCGGCCGTCTGGATGTGCTGGTGCTGAACGCGTCGGGCGGGCTGGAGCGCAATGCCCGCCCCGACTACGCGATGGCGCTCAATCATGACGCGCAAGAACGGATCGTGCGACTGGCGTTGCCGCACATGCCGTCCGGCTCGCGCATCGTTTTCGTTACCAGCCACCAAGCGCACTTCCACGGCCGCAAGCCCGTCCCCGCCGACTACGAACCCATCGCCGCAAGCAAGCGCGCGGGCGAGGACGCGCTGCGCGCCATGATCCCGGATCTCACCGCCGCGGGCATCGCCTTGCACGTCGTCTCCGGTGACATGATCGACGGCACGATCATCGTCCAGCTGCTGGAGCGCCGAAACCCCGCCGCCGTCGCGGCGCGCCGAGAGCACGGTACTTTGCCCACGGTCACGGAGTTCGCCACCGCGGTGGCCAATGCCACCACCGCCCCCGCCCACCCCGGCCACACGATCTATATCGGTGGCCTGGACTACCTCGACGCGCAGGAGGTCGGTTCCTGAGGTCGACCCGGTCCGCAGCCGCGCTCACCTCGGTCGTAGAACTGGACTCGCCCTGGCGTCGAGCCCGCCGCGTCGATTGAAGTGGTTGCGATAGCGCCGAGCCGACCGGAACGCGCACTTCGATTTTCGCACCGTTCGATGATGTCGGGGGTGTTCCCTCGGTTCGGCCGGCCAGGCGAGTTGCGCGACACCCTCGACCTGATGACGCGATTGGCCACGGAGCTGACTCCGAGTCCGCTGATCGACGTGCCGCCGGTGTGGACCCGGATCCGATCCTCGCCACCCATCCGGTCACCCGCGACGTGGATCGTGCGGCGGTCGACGCCTTCGTCTGCGCGCTCGCCGGATATCGGGCAATGGCCTGCCGGAAGCCGGGGCCGCCGCGCTCGCCGCGGTTGCGCACGCATCAGTCGTTGTTTGCCGGAGTCGCCGGAGAGTGGCTGGCGTGTCGGCTGGGTTGGCGATAATCCCAGGAGAGACGACTCTCTCGTCGAAAACCGTGAGGTCACTGAATGTTTGCGGAAGTTTGAGGGACGGCGCGCGACCGGATAAATCGGTCAATGGGCGTGTCGCGGTGGCGGAAGTGACCGAATTCGACGCGGGCCGGGCCACTCTCGGTCACGCTGGGCATATGTGGATGTTCGGGCAGTGCCGGGACACCGGCGAGGCAAGGCATCGAGGACGCGCTCGTGACGCGTCCACCCTGGTCGAGATGGGGGTCCGGAAAATGGAACAGGTGTCCGAGGCCCGGGTGATTCCGGGCAAGGAACTCCTGCTGGCCGCCTTCCGCGGCTTGCCGCACATGGATCATCCGATGCTGGAGGCGGCCGGAGAACTGGCTCAGCTGCACCAGACGCGCGAGCGGACTCCCGCGAGCCGGTGCGACAAACTCGACCGGCGCCGAGCGCAACTCGTGCGCGGCATCGACCGCTGGGTCACCTTGGCGACGCCGATCCCGCCGCCCGCCGCGCCCGAACACACCGAGACCGTCGGCCATATCGTGGACCGACTGGCCGTGCTGGCCGCCCAGGCGTTCGTGGCGCTGGCGCACGCGCCGGAATCGGTCTTCTACGACGCGTGGGTCCGCATCGATGAATTGGCCGACGGCTACCAGGATCTCGTCGACGACCTGCGGGCCGGAACGAGACGACTACCGGAGGGGCGCTACGACCGCTGGTAGCCTATCGGCCCCGTCCGAACAGCCGGAACGAGCGCCGGCGTCGGCGCGGCAGGGTCGAATACACCATGGTCATGTCGGCGAAGACCTCCGCTTCCCGCTCGCGATCGACGCCGAAATCGGCACGGCCGAGCACATGTTCGATCGAGCGCGGCGAAATCGACGGCAGGATCACGGCCAACGAGGGCGGCACCGGGTTGCCGCGCTCTCGGTCCTTGTCGTGACCCAGGAGCATGTGGCCGACCTCGTGCAGGATGACGTGATCGGCGTTGCGGCCGGTCGCCGCGGCGTCGTAGACGATGATGTCGTCGTGCTTGCGTGCCACCCACAGGCCGCCTCCGCCGCAACCCGTGTCGGCCAACATCGCCTTCGGTACCGGGTGCAGGCTGATCGAGCGTCCGCGGTGGGCGGCCACCGCGGCCAGATAAGCGGTCAGGTTCCACGGGTTCGGGAGGGGCACGGTCCGGGCGGCATCCCCGAAACGAGCTTCCATGCTGGTCATCGGCGCCCACCTTACCTATCGGTCGGCGACTAGTCATCCGCGGAATCCGGGCATACCGTCGAAAGGTGATCGGCCGCCGGCCAACGCGATCGGATCACTCCGCGGCGGGCCCGCTGTCCAGAGGTTGCGCCCGCATGGCCCGGATGGCCAGATAGTTCAAGCCCCACAGCGCGATTCCGATGGCCAGCAGCACGCCGGCGATGGCGTACTGCGCCGGATTGCGGTCGGTGAACGGTGTGACGAGGAAGCCGCAGCTGAGCGCGCCCACGACGGGCAGCGGCGTCGGCGTCTTGAAGTGCTTGTGCCCCACCGGGTCTCGACGCAGCACCAGCACGGCGACGTTGACCACCGTGAACACCGCGAGCAACAGCAATGCCGTGGTGCCACCGAGTTCGGGCACCTCACCGACGAACAGGATCAACCCGAGTGCGAGCAGCGTGGTGAAGACGATGGCGTTGTAGGGCGTCCTGCGGCGCTCGTGCACGCGGCCGAACGGCCGGGGCAGCACGCCTTGGCGGGCCATGCCGTAGATCAACCTGCTGGCCATCAGCATGTTGATCAGCGCCGAATTGGCGACGGCGAACATGGTGATGTAGGCGAAGATGTGGGTGGGGAAGCTCGGCGCGCCTGCCTCGACCACCTTCAGCAGCGGGGTGTCGCCCGCGCCGAGCTGATCGGCGGGCACGAGCGCGACCGCGCTGATCGACACCAGCACATAGATCAGGCCGGTGATGATCAGCCCGGCGAGCAGCACTTTCGGGAAGATCCGGGTGGGTTCCTTGCATTCCTCGGCCATGTTCACCGAGTCCTCGAAACCGACCATCGCGTAGAACGCGAGCGTGGTGGCCACGATGACGCCGCCCACCGCGTTGCGCTCCCCGGTGTCGAATTCGACGACGCGGGAGAAGTCGCCGTCGCCCACGCCGAGCGCCCAGCAGCCGATCCCGATGACGATCAGCAGTCCGGTCAGCTCCACGCAGGTGAGCACCACGTTGAGCTTCACGCCCTCGCTCACCCCGCGCAGGTTGACCGCCGCCACCACGGCCATGAACAGCAGCGCGATCACCGTCACCGCGGTGCCGCTGCCGAGATCGAGGTCGAAAGCCTCGGCGAAGTTGGCCGCGAACGCCCGCGAGGCGGTGGAAGCGGAGGTGATGCCGGAACTCATCACCGCGAAGGCGACCATGAACGTGAGGAAATGGATGCCGAAAGCCTTGTGCGTGTACAAGGCCGCGCCCGCGGCGTGCGGGTACTTGGTGACCAGCTCCAGATAGCTGAACCCGGTGATGAGCGCGACCAGGAACGCCACCAGGAATGGCACCCACACCGCCCCGCCGACTTCGTTGGCCACCTTGCCGGTGAGCGCGTAGATGCCGGTGCCGAGGATGTCGCCGACGACGAACAGCAGGAGCAATCCCGGCCCCATCACCCGTTTGAGTTCGGGCCCGGAATCGGATGTCGGATCGGCAGTGACTTCGGACATGCGTCCTCCCCTCGGCAGTAGGCCGAGGGTACCCATTCCGGCGCGGAATAGTCGGGCACCGCGCGGTATTCGGCTTGATGTTCACCCGGGACGAGCCGGGCCGCTAATCCTCCCGGTCCATCCCGCGCACGGCCTCCACGATCATGGCCGCGGAGTCGCGCGGGCTCAGCGCCATGGCGCGGAGCTGATCGAAGATCACGCCGAAACGCCGGATCTCGGTGTGCCCCTCGATCAGTTCGTCACCCGCCATGCCCTCCACGTAGACCAGTTCCGGATCGGCGGGGTCGGGGAAGTCCAGCAAGGTGAACGAGCCGGCCATGCCGGGGTGCGCGCCCGCGTCGAAGGGCAGTATCTGCAGGATCACGTTCTTCCGTTTGATCTCCTGCAGCAGCCGCTCGAGCTGTCCGCGCATCACCACGGGCCCGCCGACGGTCCGGCGGATGGCCGCCTCGTCCAGGACGACCCACAGTTCGAGCGGGTCCTCCTTGGTCAGGTTGACGGCGCGATCCATCCTCGCCTTCGCCCTGCTCTCCATGACCGACGCCTCCAGCTTGGGCATCGAGGTATCGATCACGGCTGTCGCGTACTCGTAGGTCTGCAAAAGGCCCGGGATGAAGGAGGTCTGGTAGTGCCGGGCGGACAACGCCTCGGACTCGAAGTTGATGTAGGCGGCGTATACCTCCGACACACTGCCCTCGTAGGCGCGCGACATGCCGGGCTTCAGCGCGTCGGACAGCAACTCCAGTGCGTCCTCGCGCTGTTCGTCGCCGATACGGTAGAGGTCGAGCATCGCCATCAGCGTGCGCCGCTGCGGCCGCGCCTGCGCAGTTTCGATCCGGTACAGCGTGGTGACGTTGATGCCGGTCTTCGCGCTGACCTCTTCCTTGCTCAGCTGGGCGTTCTCGCGCATCTCGTGCAGCATCGCCGCCAGCCGCCGCAAACGGACGGTCAGTACGGTGCGCTTGCCTGCCATCAGTCCAACCCCTTCGGTCTGCGCACCTGCTGGAACGTGTTATGACGTTCGCCCTCGAATGCGGCCTGCGTGCAGCGGATCTGTGCCTGGTGTGGGCACAGCAACAGAGACTACCTCCCGTGATCCACGTTATGGTCGGTGTTTTCGCGCGCGGTTGCGGCCGGTGGGCGACATCGCGGGGTGAATCGGACCGACTGCTCGGTTACGCGGGCCTCCGGAGACTCGCCGAACTGCCCGGAGTCGCTTTCCGGACGGCGGGAACGCCATTTCCCGCGCCCGATGGTCGCCGACCTCTGCCCTCCGGTGTCCGACGGGATTCCGGCTCGCGATGGTCGTCGGGAATAGCGCTGGCCGCGGGTCGCGAAGCTATTGCAGATTAATTGCCAATGTATTCATACATATGCCATCGGGGAACTATGTCGCGGTAGATGCCACATTTTGAAGTGTGCCAAGAGTTTGCCACAATTTGGTTTCATCTCGTGTTCCCGACCATCGCCCCGGGTCGCCGATGGATAATGACCGCGTGACGAGGATGGACGACCTCGCGCTGAGAAGCGCCTCCGCGGTAGAGAGCGTCATCGCGGGCACGCCGCAGAGCGTGGGTAGCTTCCGCTTCTGGTTCGAGGATCAACGATGGGAATGGTCGGACGAAGCGGCCGCGATATACGGCTACACCGAGGGAAGCACGCGACCCAGTACGGAACTGTTGCTGGCGCACAAGCATCCCGACGACCGCGCACTGGTCGCCGATTCCATCGCCACCGCCGTGCACACCGGTGAGCCGTTCTGCGGACGCCACCGCGTCATCGACACCGCCGGGCGCGTCCATCACGTCATCGTCGTCGCCGATCGCATGCTCGACGACCAGGGTCTGATAATCGGCACCGCGGGTTATTTCATCGACGTGTCCGGCACGCTGGAGGAGAACCGGCAGGAGATCCTCGACGACACCCTGCCCGAACTGGTGGAATCGCGAGCGGTGATCGAGCAGGCCAAGGGCGTGCTCATGGTCGTCTACGGCATCAACGCCGAACAGGCGTTCCGGGTGCTGCAATGGCGCTCCCAGGAAACCAACATCAAGTTGCGGACGCTGGCGCGCCAGCTGGTCGGCGAGGTCCCCGCGATGGGCGGCGGACCCACGGCCCAACGGGCCCGCTTCGACCACCTGCTGCTGACCATGCACGACGTCCTGGCGACGAAATGAGCGCCGCGCCGGTGACCGATATCCGATAGGCAGCCGTGCCCGCGGCTCCCGTGACATCAACGCCGCAGCGCCCTGCCGTGTCCTGAACCGGCCGCTTGCCTCCGTGTGCCACGGCTCCGCGCGCCGCGGAGCGAACTCCCCGTTTGCCGCAGCGTCGCCGCCGAATGCGCGCTGCGCCAAGGTCATCCAGGGCGCGGGGGTTGCGTGATCTTCGCCCTTCGACCGGTCCCACTACCGATAAGTCGGAGACAATTCATTAGAAGTAACCATAGTGGGAGGGAGTCGTTGTGGTCAGTGAGTACACATCGGCACTCGAGCGGGAAATCCTCGACATGCGCGCGCAACACGAGACGTTGCTGCGGACCGGGCGGCAGTGGTCGTTGCGCGCGATGTTCGGCACACCCGATTGGGACATCGTCGATTACTGCCGCGACTTCCGGCCCAGCCGGTTCGGGGAACAAGCCTGTGCGGAGGTGGAACGCTTCTGCCGCGAGCACGGGATCTGGCTCGAGCCCGCGGGCCCGCACTACAACAGCATGACGCCCTATCTGCATCCCGGCGCCGTCAGCGCCGAACGGATGACGATCATCGGCCTGTACAACGCCATCCTGTTCTGGCTCAACGACACCGTGGGACGGGAGAAGTTCGGGCACCTCGGCGACGAGGAACAGCGACAGGCGCGGGTGGCGATCGACCGGCTGTGCGTGCTGCTGCGCACCCGGTCGGCGCCGCGGGACGCCACCCCGCTGGAAACCTCGACCTCGGCGTTCCTCACGAGGTTGTCCGCCAGCGCGGACGCGGACTGGCTCGACCGATTCGTCGAATCCACCATCGAGCACCTGCGGCCCGCGATCCAGGATCAGAACGCCCGCGCCCGCGGCGGGTTGCTCAGCGTCGCGGAGTACATCGATCTGCGGGCCCAGGTCTCGGGCATGTATCCGGCGATCGCGCTGTGCGAGTTCGGCCGGGACGACTACCTGCCCTGGGAGCGGATCCGGCGGGCCGGGCCTGCCGAGGAGCTGCTGCGGCTACGGGTGCTGACCGTGGAGATCGGCGCGCTGATGAACGACGTGTTCTCCTTCGAGAAGGAGTGCATCGTCGATCTGGCCGATTTCAACCTGATCCCGGCGCTGCTGCTGAACCATCCCGGATGGTCGCTGGCGGACGCCGTGGTTGGCGCCACCGAGATCGTGCGCGCGCGCCTGAGCGAGTTCCGGGAACTGTGCGCGGCGGCCACCGAACGATGCGACCGCCTCGCGGCGGAGGACGCCGCCTTGGCGGCCACCGTCGCCACCCACATCACCGATCTGATCGCCTGCGTGCAGGCGACCTGGGTCTGGCAGGTGAAGACCCTGCGGTACAAGGGTGCGTCTATTTTCCGGGAGAACGGGTTGCAGTAGCGCCCCGCCCTCACCATTGCTGGGAATGCTTCCAGGCGGCAGTACTCGACGGTCTCGAACATGTGTGGATACGATGCGTCGGGGGCTATCTCCGGCCTGAATGGTGAGGGGGTTGCGGTGGAACAGATCGAACTCGCCAGGATGGCGAACTTGTGGTGGCGCGCTCTGCAGGCCGTCGCCGGTGGGTCCGCGTCTGTACCGGACCCCGAGATCGTGCTGCTCGGGATGGTGGAGGAACTGGCTTCCGGCGTGGAAGCCGAGCCTTTCGACGCGAGCGTGGGCAGGCGCGTGGGCGCGGCGCTGGCCTCCACCGGATTGGCCGACCCGGCCGTGCCGAGTACGTCCGCCCAGGTCTTGTACGGATTGGCCGAACACGCGGCGTCCCCGGAGGCCGGGCGACGACTGGCGGCGCTGCTCGCCGAGGTCGGTCAGGGCTACGAGGCGCAGACGCGCGCGCACGAGGACGCGCGCCGATCCGATGACGCGCGCTTTCGCGTGGTGTTCGACAACGCGGCGATCGCCATCGCCATCGGGGACACCGACGGGACGTTGCTCGATGTCAACCGGGGTCTGGCCGAGATGATCGGGGTCCCGGTGGAGAGCCTGCGCGGGGTGTCGGTCTACGACTTCGCCCACCCCAACGACCGCGAGGCGATTCGCACGCTGGTGTACGAGAAGCTGGTCCCGGCCGGCGCGGGCACGGTGAAACTGGAGCAGCGCATCCGGCGCGCCGACGACAGCTACGGGTGGGCGTCGTTCGCCATCACCTTCGTCAAGGGCACGGACGGGCAGAGCGATTACCTGCTCGCGGTCGGTGAGGACGTCACCGAGCAGCACCGGATGCGCGAGGAACTGCATCGGCAGGCCCGGCACGATCCGCTCACCGGCCTGCCGAACCGTCGCCACCTCATCGAACGCATCGACGCGATGATCGCCGACGCGCGCAACGGGGATCGAGCGGGATTGTGTTTCGTCGACATCGACCGCTTCAAACACATCAACGATCGCTACGGCCACGGCACCGGTGACCAGATCTTGACCGCGGTCGCCGAACGCCTGCAGGACAGCGTGCGCGGAACCGGCTGTCTGGTCGCCCGCATCGGCGGGGACGAGTTCGTCGCGCTGATCCCGCCGCCGGCCAGCGATCACCGGGTGGCCACCGTGGCGAACAGCCTGCTGGAGGCGCTGGTAGATCCGATCACGGCTGGTGACCGGCGACTACGCATGTCGATCAGTATCGGCGCGGTGGTCACCGCGGTCGCGGGCGCGGATGCCGAGTCGCTGCTCGACGCGGCCGACACCGGCCTCTACCGGGCGAAGGCCGACGGCAAGGGCCGGTGGGTGTTGCACATTCTGGACACCGACACCTCCCTCGGCCCGCAACCGGTGTTGTGAACGGCGGTGCGATCCTTTGCGCACAGGGGCGGCCGAGTGGTGTCCGAGCGTTCGCATTCGAGTGGAAGCGGCCGCGGCGCGGGAGTTCAGGAGGCCGATGGTTGCTCAGCGGGCCAGCAACCTGTGCAGGAACGCGGGTGGGACCATCGGCCGTTCCTCGTCCCAGTGGCCTTCGCGCAGGTCGTAGCTCAGACTGTGCAGCAGTGAGATGATCCACGGTCCCTCGTCGAGCAGCGGCCGGATGAGACCGGCGTCGGCGTACCGGAGCACGACCGGGACCAGTTCGTCCTTCGCCGCCTCGGTCTTGCCCGACGCCGCGAGGCACGACGCGAGCAGCAGCGATGCCTGTGCCGCGGCGCGCGGGCGTCGATCGGCGTCGATGGAGTCCCGCAGCTGACCGGCGCGCGCGGCAGCGGCGGCGGCTCTCTTGGCGGCTCCCGAACGCAGCAGCATGCGGATCGCGGAATCCTCGCGCATCTCCGCGGCCATCGTGGCGATACCGCCTTCCCCGGCCGGCGGTTCGGTGACGTAGGTGGCCGTCAGGCCGAGCCGCACCTGCTCGTTGGCCACGCGGGTGGCCAGGCGCGGCAGTTTCAGGGCCCGCGCCACCTCGGCGCCTTCGTCCAGCCGTCGCGCGGCGGCGGCCAGGTCACCGCGCAGGGCTTTGATCCGCGCGCCGGTGGCGTAGTTGGCCATCAGCAAGTCCACCGGACCGCCCTCGGTGCCGAGCCTGCCCGCCTCGTCGAGCAGGCGCTCGGCCGCGGCGAGCTGGTCGCGTTCGTACAGCAGTTCGCCGAGCAGCGCGCCGGCCAGCCGGGCGGCATAAGACCGCGGGCCCGAGGAACTGGTGGATATCTCGACGGCGGTGCGGAAGCTGTGTTCGGCCGTGGCGATGTCGAGCTGTTCCCTGGCCGCGATGCCGACCAGGCAGTGGCTGTACATCAAGGTGAACGTGCTGCGGTTCTTCCGGTAGAAGGGGGTGGCCCAGTCGTTCCACTCCCGCGCTCCCTCGTAGTCGAACTTGCTGATCGCGGAGAACGCGGCGAGGTTGGCGGCCGCGCACAGCGCCCACGGTCCCAACGTGTCGGCCCGGCCCAGGCATTTGCCGACCACGGCGTCCAAGCCTTCCGGATGGTCGCCGAACGCGCGTTCCACGCTCTCGATGAGGTCGGCCTCGAGCGTGAGATCGGGATCGGCGGCCGGATCGTTGTCCAGCGACGCCCGCACCAGCCGTAACGCGGCATGCAATTCGGTGGGCCGCCGCAGCAGCACGTGCGTCCAGGCGACGCCGACCTGGAGCATGGGACGGGTCGCGGCGATGGCGGGCGGGAGTTTGGCCAGCAGTCCCAGGAACGTGGCGAGCTGCCCGTCCTGCACCAGAGCGCGGGATTTCCCCTCGAGGAGATCGACGGCCATGTCGCCGTCGTCCGCGGCCAGCGCGTGGTCGATGGCCTCGCTGAGCATCCCGTGGTCGCCGAACCACGTGGCCGCCTTGCAGTGCAGTTCGCGAACGCGCTCGGGATTGTCGCGCTCGAGTCGCTGACGCAGGAACTCCGCGAAGAGATGGTGGTAGCGGAACCATTCGCCGCTGTCGTCGACGCGGCGCAGGAACAGGTTGCGGCGTTCGAGGTTCTCCAGCAGAGGCTGCCCGTGCGGCATCCCGGTCAGCGCCGTGGCGAGACTGCCGGAGATCCGGTCGGGAAGGGAGGTGGCGAGCAGGACCTCGCGCAGTTCGGGCTCGACGGTGTCGAGCACGTTCTCGGCCAGGTACTCCGCGATGGCGTGATGGCGCCCGGACAGGTGAGCGATGAGCGAGGCCGGATCGGGGTGCTCGCGCAGCGACAGGGAGGCCAGCTGCAACGCCGCCGCCCAGCCCTCGGTGTAGTCGCGCAACTCGGCGCTCTCGGTGTCGGCCAGGGTGAGGCCGGTCTGCTCGGTGAGGAAGGCCTGTGCCTCCTCGGTGTCGAAACGCAATGCGGCGGCGTCGATTTCGACGAGCTGGTGCCGAACGCGCAGGGTGCCGAGCGGAAGGCCCTCCAGCGACCGGCTGGTCAGGATGATCTGCAGGTGCCGCGGACCCTGGTCGATCAGGTAGAGCAGGGCGTCGACGGCGGCGGGATCGGTGATCCGGTCCCAGTCGTCGATCACCAGGGCGAATCGTTGCTCGCCTTCATCGATGGCGTTGATCAGCGTGGTGAGCACGTAGCGCGCGGCGGCGGTGTCGCCCTCTTCCAGGACCGGGGCCAGGCCGGGCGCCAGCGTGGGGCTCACACGGTTGAACGCCTCGGTCAGGTGGGTCAGCAACCAGACCACGTTGTTGTCGTCGCGATCGACGTTCAACCAGGCCACCGCCACGTTCTCGGTGTCGGCGAGGCGCTTGGCCCATTGGGCCGCCAGTGTGCTCTTGCCGAACCCGGCCGGTGCGTGGATGACGGCCAGGCGGGGTCGCGGCTCGGTCTGCAACGCGTTGATCAGGCGCTCGCGCTGGACCAGCGGGCGGGTGGACATCGCAGGGCGGAACTTCGTCTCGGGAGTCGGCGGCGTCTTCGGGTGGGGAGTGGGAAAACGCGCGGTGGCGGTCATCGGCCGGGTGCTGAGGTCCTCGGGCGCCGGCTGCGCGCCCGCGGGAAGGGTCATGTGCTCGACCGGCATGTCGTTGCCGCGCTGGAACTCGCGCAGCATCTCGCCGAACGCGGCGGCCGAGGGCGGCCGATCCGCGGGATTGTGCGCCATGCTGGCCTCGATGGCGGCCGCGACCTCGTCGGGGATGCCGTCGAGCCGCAGGTCCGGCAGCGGGTCGGCGGAGATGCGCAGGAACTGCGCGACGATCTGCTCGCCGGAACGCCGCTCGTAGGCGGCGTGACCGGTGATCATGGCGAACAGCGTCGCGCCGAGCCCGTAGACGTCCGAGGCGACCGAGGGAACGCCGGAGCGCAGCACCTCCGGCGCGGTGAACGCGGGTGAGCCGGTCACCACTCCCGTGGTGGTCTCGAAACCGCCTTCGACCCGGGCGATCCCGAAATCGGTCAGTTGCGGCTCGCCGTAGTCGGTGAGCAGCACATTTCCCGGCTTGATGTCGCGGTGCAGGATGCCGGCCCGGTGCGCGGTCTCCAGAGCGCCCGCCAGCTTGACGGTGATCGCGATCGCCTCGGGCAACGGCAGGAAGCCTTCCCGGCGGATGCGGTTCTCCAGCGAACCGCGCGAGTGATACGGCATCACCAGGTAGGGGCGTCCGCTGCGGGTGGTGCCCACTTGCAGGATCGGCACGATGTTCGGATGCCCGGACAGGGCGCCCATGGCCTGCTGCTCGCGCAGGAAACGTTCGATGTTCTCCGGCTCCAGTTCGGGGCGTGCGGTGAGGACCTTGACCGCGACGCTGCGGTTCAACGCCCGTTGCCTGCAGCGGTAGACCACACCGAACCCGCCCTTGCCGATCACTTCGGGATCGTCGAGACCCGCGCCCTCCAGTTCCCGCTCGATACCTGGAGGCCGATCGTGCTGTGTGGCGAACGGGTCCGATCCTGCCATGGCCCTGCTCTGTGTCGGATGTCTGTGGTCCTGCGGTTGGATACCCAGTTTATGCCCAGCGAACCGCACCCTTGGTTATTACGCCTGATATAGACAATGAGGTGGGGAGGGTATTGTCGCCAGGCCCCCGCCTGTCGATCCGGTCTGGTCGCCGCGATTCGGCAATCTCATTTCCAGCGCGGTGAAAAGAGCTGGGGCGCAGAGATTTCGCCGTGGAATCGGCCTATGGCGAACTTTATGAGCGGGGGTGTTCGAGTGGCTATGACGTATGTCAGAATCCGCGCATGACCATCGACGTCTGGGCGCAGCATCCGACCCGGCGGTTCCTCGCCGACGACATGTTCGCCTCGCTGCGGCGGTGGACCGGAGCCGTGATACCCACCGACGAGATCCCGCTGTCGTTCACCCTCGACGCGATGGACGCCGCGGGCGTCGAACGAGCGTTCATCTCGGCGTGGCACGGGCCGGAAGGCGTGCTCATCTCCAACGACGAGGTCGCGGCCTGGGCGGCCGAGGCGCCGGAGCGCCTGCTTCCGGTCGCGTCGGTGGACCTGCGCAGGCCGATGGACGCGGTCCGGGAACTGCGCCGCCGCGTCGACCAGGGCTTCAAGGGGCTGCGGGTGCTCCCGTGGCTGTGGGAGGCGCCGCCGACCGATCGGCGCTTCTATCCGTTGTTCGCGGCGTGCGTCGATTCGGGAATCCCGTTCTGCACGCAAGTCGGGCACACGGGGCCGTTGCGGCCGTCGGAAACCGGGCGTCCCATCCCGTACATCGATCAGGTCGCGCTCGACTTCCCCGAGTTGACGATCGTCTGCGGGCACATCGGTTATCCGTGGACCGAAGAGATGATCGCGGTCGCGCGCAAGCACGAGAACGTCGTCATCGATACCTCGGCGTACACGACCAAACGACTTCCGCCGGAATTGGTCTCGTACCTGAAGTCCGGAAGTGGCCGCCGCAAGGTGCTGTTCGGCACGAATTATCCGATGATCTTCCCGCAGCACGCGCTCGACGGCCTCGCCGCTCTCGGCTTGGACGACGAGACGCGCGAGCTGTATCTGGACGGCAATGCCCGAAGGGTTTTCGGACTGGCCGGTTGACCGACTTACGCGGCGGCGTGTCGGCGGCGCGTTTGCGCGACGATGGGCGGTTCGGGCCATAGGATTCCCCGGCGCGCATCGTGAGGAGGCCGAATGCTCTGGGTTGTACAGGTGTTCGCCGTCGCGGCCGCCTTGCTCCATGTCGGCATCTTCGTCATGGAGTCCGTGCGGTTCGGCGACCCCAAGGTGTACCAGGGGGTCTTCCGGGTTTCCGGAGCCGAGCTGGCAGCGGCGCGGCCGTGGGCGTTCAATCAGGGTTTCTACAACTTGTTTCTCGCGGTGACGACGCTGGTCGGCGTGGCGATCCTGCGAACGGTGCCGGAGGCGGGGTGGGCTCTGGTGCTCGCCGGTTGCGGGTCGATGCTGGCCGCTGCGGTGGTGCTGGTGGCACACGACCGCCGCTTCGCCAGGGGTGCGGTGATGCAGGGCGCGCTGCCCGCGCTGACCTTGCTCGCCGCCGTGACCCAGCTGTAACCCGTCCGCGTAGCCGACGGGCGGCCGAGCGCCGGTGGGGCGGTGCGAAATCGGTGTGACTGCGCGATTGCTTCGGCGAGGGTTTCGACGCCGCGCGATCAATCGGCAGCGCATTCTCGGCTACCGAAAGTTCGAAGCGGTGGGCGAATTCGCACGCGCGAGCCGGTGAACGGCCGTACGGATGGCGGGCAGCCGGTAGCGCTCGTCATCGCCGATCGGTGCCGGGCGTGCACGGTCGATGCGCCGAAAAAGGTTGCGACCGGTCTGCTCTGAGTGTCCGCGCGTCGTCAGCAGCCCTTGACCGCAGAAATGCGGACGCAATCTTGCGTTCTTGCATCTGTACGTGCATGATCCAGCTAGCCTAGTTGTGACAACCCATCCGATGGCCGGGATAACCGAATCGAGAGCCAATTATGTTGGTAGAAACAGCGTTGGGGTCGGGTCAACTCGGAGTGTGGCGGTGAGCGCGCCGACGGTCGGCGCCTTACCGACCGCGCCGCAATTGTTGTGTGCTTTCCAGGGACGGCGTTTCCAGGACCGGGAACTGCTGCGGTCCGCGCACGCACTCGCCGAGCTGCACCAGCGCCGCGCGCAGGTGGTGGACGCCGCACTCGTCGCCGAGATCGACTGCCGGCGCCGCGAACTGGTAGACGAGATCAACGACTGGGTCGCGCAGGAGATCCCGCAGCATCGCAACGGGGCTTCGTTGCACACCGAAAGCCTGGGCGCCGTGGTCGACCGGATGGCACGTAGCTGGGTGGACGCCAATCAGGTCATCCACTCCGAGGGCGGGCGCAGCGACAACACCCATAAACACTGGTACCAACTGGCCGAACTCGTCGACGGGTACACTGACCTGGTAACCGACGTGGCCGGTGGCCGCCGCCGTTTGCCCGAACAGTGAGTTCGTCGCGACGGTGGTCTCGTCCGCGGTAGTGACACTGCCCCGCAGCGTCACTCGTCCGAATGGCGACGTCCCGGCGCCGAGTCTCGCGACCAGTGGCTCCAGCCGGGCGCTCTTGTCGCCGGCACAGTGACGGCGGGCGCAACGGGGCGCCCCGCCCGGCGTGCCGCGTGGTCGACTGGCGCGGCACGCCCGTGACGGATTCACCTGCGTGGCAACTGTTCAGCGACTGTTACTCGACCGCCGATGCGCGCTGCCCCGCGGGCGCGGCGTCTGCGCAGATAGCGCCGGATCCGGCTGGCGCAGAAGTACACCAGCGCCAGGCCGAGGACGAGCAGCACCGCCGCGATCACCGCCGCCGCCAGCGGGTGGAACACGGCCAGGGTGACCACGCCCGCGACGGTCACGTCCTCGGCGGTGCTGACCACGATATTGCTGGCGGGCTCGGGGGAGGTGTTGACCGCCATGCGGGTTCCCGCCTTCACCAAGTGGCTCACCAGCGCGGCCGTACCGCCGACCGCGCCCGCGGCGAGTTGCGGCAGCGAACCGTCCTGTCCCGCCAGCAGAGCCGCGACCACGGCGCCCGCGATCGGCCGCACCACGGTGTGCACCGCGTCCCAGAACGAGTCGAGATACGGGATCTTGTCCGCCACGGCCTCGATCAGGAACAACGCCGCCGCCGCGATCAGGACATCGGTGCGCTGCAACCCTTCCGGCACCGAATCGGTGAATCCGAACCGGCCGAGGAGGCCGAGCAGCAGCACCACCGCGTAGGCGTTCACGCCGCTGGCCCAGCCTGCGGTGAAGATGAGAGGGAGTGCGGACACGAGCCCATGGTATGGCGACGGGGTGACAGTCTGCCCTGCGCTGCACCGAGTCCGCCCCGGGGGCAGGCGAGCCCCCGCGGCCCACTTCGACCAGGTCTCGGCGACCCGGTCAACCGGACCGCGGTCCGGCACTGTTCCCGCTGGCCCTCGGCATCGGCGTGGTCGGCCGATTACGCTGTTCGCTATGTCTGTCCGCACTCGCAAGCCCCTCGTCCCGGGCACGCTGTCGCCCACCCGTGAAGTCCCGCGCGCCATCGAGCGCCCGGAATACGCGTGGAAGAAGACCGCCGACGAGGGGCGCGAGCCCTGGGTGCAGACCGCGGAGACGATCGAGAAGATGCGCATCGCGGGCAAGATCGCCGCGCAGGCGCTGGAAGAGGCGGGCAAGGCGGTCGCGCCGGGCGTCACCACCGACGAGCTGGACCGCATCGCGCACGAGTACATGTGCGACCACGGCGCCTACCCGTCCACCCTCGGTTACAAAGGGTTCCCGAAGTCGTGCTGCACCTCGCTGAACGAGGTCATCTGCCACGGCATCCCGGACTCGACTGTGATCGAGGACGGCGACATCGTCAACATCGACGTCACCGCCTACATCAACGGCGTGCACGGCGACACCAACAAGACCTTCCTCGCCGGTGACGTCGACGAGGAGGTGCGCCTGCTGGTCGAGCGGACCGAGGAGGCCACCATGCGGGCGATCAAAGCGGTGCGTCCCGGCCGGGCGCTGAACGTGATCGGCCGCGTCATCGAGTCCTACGCCAACCGTTTCGGCTACGGCGTGGTGCGCGACTTCACCGGCCACGGTGTCGGCCCGACCTTCCACAGCGGGCTGGTGGTGCTGCACTACGACCAGCCCGCGGTGGAGACGATCATCGAACCCGGCATGACGTTCACCATCGAGCCGATGATCAACCTCGGCGGCATCGACTACGAGATCTGGGACGACGGCTGGACCGTGGTCACCAAGGACCGCAAGTGGACCGCCCAGTTCGAGCACACCTTGGTCGTCACCGAGTCCGGGGCCGAGATCCTGACCCTCCCGTGACCGGCGCTGCGGCCGGGCTCCGGAAGACCGGCCTGCGATGAAGGGCGCGTTGCTGGTCGCCGGCACGACTTCGGACGCGGGGAAGAGCGTCGTCGTGGCCGGGATCTGCCGGATGCTGGCGCGGCGCGGCGTGCGCGTCGCGCCGTTCAAGGCGCAGAACATGTCGAACAACTCCGTGGTCACCCTCGACGGCGGGGAGATCGGGCGGGCCCAGGCGCTGCAGGCCCAGGCGTGCGGGCTGGAGCCGAGCGTGCGGTTCAATCCCGTCCTGCTCAAACCGGGCAGCGACCGCCGCTCCCAGCTGGTGGTGCGGGGCCGGGCGATCGGCACGGTCGGCGCCGAGGACTATTTCCGGCATCGGCGCCGGTTGCGCGAGGTGGTGGCCGCCGAGCTGGCCGCGCTGCGCGCCGAGTTCGACGTGGTCGTCTGCGAGGGCGCCGGTTCACCCGCCGAGATCAACCTGCGCGCGACGGATCTGGCGAACATGGGTCTCGCGCGCGCCGCCGCGCTGCCGGTGCTGCTGGTCGGGGACATCGATCGCGGCGGCGTGCTCGCCCATCTGTTCGGCACCGTGGCCATCCTGGAACCCGAAGACCAGCGATTGATCTCGGGTTTCGTCGTCAACAAGTTCCGCGGCTCGGTGCAGCTGCTGCGGCCGGGGCTGGAGCGTCTCACCGAACTCACCGGCCGTCCCACCCTGGGCGTGCTGCCCTACGTAGATGACCTCTGGATCGATGCGGAGGACTCGCTGGGCACCGTCGCCGACGCGCCGGTGGGCCGCCCCCGGCCGCCGGTGGGCGACGAATGGCTGACAGTCGCCGCGATCCGGCTGCCGCGCATCTCCAATTCCACCGACGTCGAGGCGCTGGCCTGCGAACCCGGCGTCGCGGTGCGCTGGGTGAGCGAGCCGTCCCGGCTGGCGGACGCCGATCTGGTGGTGCTGCCCGGCAGCAAGGCGACGGTGTCGGATCTGGGGTGGCTGCGGCGTACCGGCATCGCCGACGCGCTGGTGGCGCGGGCCGCCGCCGGCGATCCCATCCTGGGCGTGTGCGGCGGATATCAGATGCTCGGCGCTCGTATCGTCGACCGGGTCGAGTCCGGCGCGGGCGAGGTGGAAGGGCTCGGGCTGCTGGACCTGACCGTCGAATTCGCCGACCCGAAAGTGTTGCGCCGCAGCGCGGGGCACGCCGCGGGCGTCGCCGTGCGCGGCTACGAGATCCATCACGGCCGCGTCACGCACCGTGGCGACCCGGCGTGGCTCACCGTCGACGGCGAGCCGGAGGGCAGCGTCCGAGGCGCGGTGTGGGGCACGCACCTGCACGGGCTGCTGGAATCCGACGAATTCCGCCGCAGGTGGCTGCGCACTGTCGCCGCGGCGGCGCGCCGGTCGGGTTTCGCTGTGGCCGAGGATGTCTCGGTCGCTGCGGTGCGCGCCGCGCAACTCGATCTGCTGGCCGATCTGACCGAAGCCCATCTCGACCTCGCCGCGCTCGAGCGCCTGCTGGCCGAGGGCGCGCCCGCCGGTCTGCCGATCCTGGCCACCGACGTGCTCGCCCCGAGCGACCGTATCGGTTGACGGGAGCCACCCCGCGCCTTACCTTGCAGTAAGGAATTCGGCTCCAGGTAAGGCTGGGTCGAGCGAGTGCGGTCGGGTGCGAGGATGATGGCGGCGGAGAAGAGACCCAACAGCCGAGGGGGCAATGTGGTGTCGGCGACGGTGACCAGCAAGGGGCAGATCACCATCCCGATCGACGTGCGAGTGGCGATGGGACTGCGCACCGGCGTGCGGGTCGCCTTCGTTCCCACGCCCACCGGCACCTACGAACTGGTGCCCGAAACGCGCACGATCAAGTCGCTGAAGGGCATCGTCGGCTGGTCCGGCTCGCCGATCGGCCTCGCGGAGATGAACGAGGCCATCGCGGGCAACGTGGTGGAAGGGAAGGCGCGATGATCGGCCTTGACGCGAATGTGCTGATCCGCTATCTCACCCAGGACGACCCGGAGCAGTCCGCCCGCGCCAATCAGGTGATCGACGGGCTCAGCGAGAGCAAACCCGGCTACGTCACCATGATCGTGCTCGCCGAGATCCACTGGGTGCTGCGCCGCGGCTACAAGCAGGACCCCGAAGCCGTCACCGACGTGCTGCTCGGCCTGCTGGACTCCAGTGAGATCGTGGTCGAGCGCGCCGACACCGTGCGCCAGGCGCTGCGCCGGGCCGCCGACGGCGCGGACTTCGCCGACGCGCTGATTCAGCAACTCGGCCAGGAGGCCGGGTGTGAGCTGACCGTCACCTTCGATCACAACGCGGGTGAGCGGGCCGGGATGCGCCTGCTCGCCTGAATCCGCCCCCGACCCGCCGCCACCGCCCCGCGAGCCGTGTAGCGTGAATCGGCATGGAATCTCGGCAGATCACGGTGGGTGACCGGGCGTGGACCGTGCGGATCGACGGACCGGAATCCCGGCACAGCGTGCTGCTGCTGCCCGACGCGGGCGAGCCGGCGGACGTCTTCGACCAGGTGTGCGCCCGCCTGCACACCTCGGATCTGCGCACCTTCGCGGTGGAATCGATCGAGGGCCTCGACTCGACCGGGGTGACCGCGATCCTCGACGCGCTGAAACTGCCCTGGGTGAACGTGGCCGGATGCGGCGCGGGCGCGGTGCTGGCCTGGCAGGCGTGCGCACGCGGCTTCGGCCGCTTCCAGAGCCTGGTCGTGGCCGATCGCGGCCACCCGGCGACGCCCGGCGCCGACGGAACGGTCGCGGACGCGGCCACCGGCCCGGTCGAGGTGCCCACCACGCTTCTGGTGACCAAGAATCTGCCGCGCTCGGTGGCCGACACCTCCGGGCGGTTCGTCTACGGCGAATTCCGGGTGGTCGAGGTCGACGTCACCAACGTGGCCACCGAAGCCGACCACGAGCTGGCCACCGAGATCGTGCTACGCACCAGCCTTTGGTGACGTCGCGGCCTGGTAGCCCGCGAGCCAGTCGAGCCAGCTGTCGAGCTCGCCGAACGCCTGGGCCAGCGCTTCGGGGCCGGACAGGAACACGTCGTGCTTGGCTCCGTCGATCGGCACCATGTTGGTGCGATCGCCCAGGCAGCCCGACCAGCGCTGGATCTGCTTGACGTCGAGCACCGCGTCGGCCACGTCGACGGCGGGACCGTACCGCCTGGCGAACTTGGTCATCCGGGAGCGCAGGATCAGCGAGGGCACCCCGATGTCGAGGCCCTGGTGCAGCCGCGCGTGGCCGTTGCGGATCGCGCGCAGCCAGCCGAACCGGACGGGGAAGCCGTGCAACGGCTTCCAGTCCAGGTTGTAATCCCACGTGCCCGACACCGACCGGTGCAGGCTGTCGCCGTAGGTGCTGACCTTGCCGCCGGGCAGTTGCACCATCCTCCGGAACCGGCCGAGCGCTTTGATGATCGGCGTTCCGACGGTCCGGTAGTAGGAGGGGCCCTGCAGGTCGAACCACGGGCTGTTGAGCACCACGCCGGTGATGCCCGCGGCGGCCGTCCCCCGGGAGCGGTTGAGCCGGTCCAGCCACAGCGGCACGACCAGGCCGCCGGTGGAGTGGGCGGTGAGCACGACAGGAGCGCCGGTCTCCGCGCGGACGATCCGCAGCGACTCCTCGAGCTCCCGGTCGTAGAAAGCGAGATCGGTCACATAGTGCGGGGTGTGTCCTTCGCGCAGCGAGCGACCGCATTTGCGCAGGTCGAGAGCGTAGAACTGGAACCCGCGGGCGGCGAAGTGCTCGGCGAGGTGCTCCTGGAAGAAGTAATCGGTGAAACCGTGGACGTAGAGCACCGCACCGGCGGTCTGCTCGACGGCGCCGGAGGGCACGTAGCGCACCAGCGTGGCGACCACCTCGCCCTCGCCGTCGGGATCGGGGCCAAGCGGCAGCGTGCGCTGCTGATAGTGCGGACCCAGCACGTCGGGGCGCCAGCCTTCGCCATCCGGCGAGGTGCCGACCGGCTCGGCAAGCGACTGTTCGTTCGTCACGCGACCAATCTATTGGACGGTGTCAAACGCTGGCAGACGGCAGCCGCCGGCCCGACCGGCGAAGTGACGATCGTCTCTGTCGCATTCCGCACAATCAGCAGGTTCGTTGCGGGATGGGGGCATGGTGAGGTGCACAATTGGGCATAGGTGAACGACGGGTAACCTAACTCCCGCCATGCCGTTCGGGGCCGGCGAACGCCGGAACCGAGCCACAACTACACCGTGCCCAGGCTGGTCCACCCGCCCGGTGGGCCCGCGCAGACAAGGAAGTCGATCTACCCGTGCCGAACGCTGCCATGACTGAAAAGACCGATGTAGTACTCATCGGTGCCGGGATCATGAGTGCCACTCTCGGCGCGCTGCTGCGGCAGCTGCAGCCGGACTGGTCGATCTCCCTGTTCGAGCGGCTCGACGCCGCCGCGGCGGAGAGCAGCGATCCGTGGAACAACGCGGGCACCGGACACTCCGCGCTGTGCGAGCTGAACTACAGCCCGCAGGCGCCCGACGGCTCGGTGGACATCACCAAGGCCGTCGACATCAACGAGCGTTTCCAGGTCTCCCGGCAATTCTGGTCCTACGGCGTGGAGAACGGCATCCTGCGCGATCCGTCCGCGTTCATCAACCCCATCCCGCACGTCAGCTTCGTGCACGGCGCCGACAACGTGGAGTACCTGCGCAAGCGGTACGAGGCGCTGGCGCCGCACCCGCTGTTCGAGGGCATGGAGTACATCGACAGCCCCGACGAGTTCTCCCGCCGCCTGCCGCTGATGGCGCGCGGCCGCGACTTCTCCGACCCGATCGCGCTGAACTGGACCGACGGCGGCACCGACATCGACTTCGGCTCGCTCACCCAGGAACTGCTCGCCTACCTCGGCGCGTCCGGGGCCGACCTGGCCTTCGGGCACGAGGTGCGCGATCTGGCCAAGCAGTCCGACGGATCCTGGGTGGTCACGGTCCGCAACCTGCGCACCCGGGAGACCCGCAAGCTGATCAGCAGGTTCGTCTTCGTCGGCGCGGGCGGCGGCGCGCTGCCGCTGCTGCAGAAGGCGGGCATCAAGGAGGCGAAGGGCTTCGGCGGCTTCCCGGTGAGCGGTCAGTTCTTCCGCTGCGTCAACCCGGCGCTGATCGACCAGCACGAGGCCAAGGTGTACGGCAAGGCCGCGGTCGGCGCTCCGCCGATGTCGGTGCCGCACTTGGACACTCGCGTCATCAAGGGCAAGCCCGGCCTGCTGTTCGGCCCGTACGCGGGCTGGACGCCGAAGTTCCTCAAGGACGGCAAGAACACCGACCTGTTCAAGTCGGTGCGGCCGAACAACATCTTCTCGCTGCTCGGCGTCGGCGTCACCGAGCTCGGCCTGACCAAGTACCTGGTCAGCGAGCTGCTGAAGTCGCAGGCGGGCAAGGTGGTCACGCTGTCGGAGTTCATCCCGCGCGCCGAGGCAAGGGACTGGGAGCTGATCACCGCGGGCCAGCGCGTGCAGGTGATCCGCCGCAAGGGCGTCGGCGGCGTGCTCGAGTTCGGCACCGCCGTGATCGCCGCGCAGGACGGCACGATCGCCGGTCTTCTCGGCGCTTCCCCGGGCGCCTCCACCTGCGTCACCGCCATGCTGGACGTGCTGCAGCGGTGCTTCCCGCAGGAGTACGCCGCGTGGACGCCGAAGCTGAAGGAGATGGTGCCCTCGCTGGGCGTGAAGCTCTCCGACGACCCGGCGTTGTTCCACGAAGTGTGGGAGTGGACCTCCAAGGCGCTCAACCTCGTCGACGGCGGCGACAACACGCCGAGACGTGCAGGGGTCGCGGCGAACGCCTAGGTTGTGATAGCAAGGCGCGATGATGTCAACGGTTGCTCTCAAACGCTCCTGGGCGCAGGATCTCGATACCGCGACGCTCTACCAGCTGTTGAAACTTCGCGTCGAAGTCTTCGTCGTCGAACAGAAGTGCGCGTACCCCGAACTGGACGGGAAGGACCTGCTCCCCGAGACCAGGCACTTCTGGCTCGATGACGAGGGCGAGGTCATCGCCACGCTGCGGTTGTGCGAGGAGCACCACGACGGTGTGAAGAGTTTCCGCATCGGCAGGCTGTGCACCGCGGCGCCCGCCCGCGGGCACGGATACACCACGCGACTGCTGCAGGCGGCGCTGGCCGAGGTCGGCTCCGCGACGGTGCGCCTGAGCGCCCAGAGCTACCTGATCGACCTGTACACCAAGCACGGCTTCAAGGTCGACGGTCCGGAGTTCGAGGAAGACGGGATCCCCCACGTGCCCATGCGCAGGGGAGGCGAGTAGCCCTCCTGCCCGCCAATCGCACCCGCTCCGGGAGTCTCCGGGGCGGGTGCGGCGCTTCGAGGGTGTGTCCGCATCGGTTCTGAATCGAAGGGCCGTGTCGGTCGGGTGAGGTCGCGTGCTTAGAGTTGGGGCGTGTCCTTGTCCCGTGCCGAAACAGTGCCGACGTCCGAACAGCATCGCCGTACTCGTCCGGGTTCGGACGGTGAGGCGGGATTCCCGTTCTCGGCGGTGGTCGGGCAGGAACGGCTGCAACTGGCGCTGATCCTGTGCGCGGTGCATCCCGGTATCGGCGGCGTGCTGGTGCGTGGCGAGAAGGGCACCGCGAAGTCGACCGTGGTGCGCGCGCTGGCGCAGCTGCTGCCGCCGGTGGTGGACGAGACCGGCGCGCGCCCCGCTCGCCTGGTGGAGCTGCCGGTAGGCGCGACCGAGGACCGCGTGGTCGGCTCGCTGGACCTGGAGCGGGTGCTGCGCGACGGGGAGCAGGCGTTTCGTCCCGGTCTGCTGGCCGCGGCCCATCACGGTGTGCTGTACGTCGACGAGGTCAACCTACTGCACGACCATCTGGTGGACGTGCTGCTCGACGCCGCGGCGATGGGCCGGGTGCACATCGAGCGCGACGGCGTGTCGCACTCGCATCCCGCGCGATTCGTGCTGGTCGGCACCATGAATCCGGAGGAGGGCGAGCTGCGTCCGCAGTTGCTGGACCGGTTCGGCCTGACCGTGGACGTGGCCGCATCGCGGAATGTGGACGTGCGCATGGCGGTGGTGCGCCGCAGGCTGGACTACGAGGCCGACCCGTCCGGATTCGCCGCACGATACGCCGAGGCCGACCGCGCGGTGGCCGAGCGCATCCTCGCCGCCCGTGACCGGCTGGGGCAGGTGGCGCTCGACGATGTGGAGCTGCGCCGGATCGCCGCGCTGTGCGCCGCGTTCGACGTCGACGGGATGCGCGCCGATCTGGTCGTCGCGCGCACCGCGACGGCGCATGCCGCCTGGCGCGGCGCCGACGCGGTGACCGAGGACGATGTGCGGGTGGCCGCCGAACTGGCGCTGCCGCACCGCCGCAGGCGCGATCCGTTCGACGAGCCGGGCATCAGCGAGCAACAGCTCGACGACGCCATGCGCGACGCCGCCGCGGAGGCGCAACGCGAGCAGCCGTCGTCTCCTCCGCAGGATGCCTTGGAGACGGACGATGCGGTAGCGGAAAGGCGGGAGTCTTCCGACGACGGCCCCGCCGATCCCGCGCCGACCGACGGCCCCGAAGACCCGTCGCCGCCGGAAGGTCCGGGCGGCGGGCGTTCGGGCGAAGGGCGCACCGGCACACCGATTTCCGCCGGCGCGCGGACACCGCGCTGGGAGGTTCCCGGTGTCGGCGAGGGCGCCCCGGGACGCCGCTCTCGCGCGGAATCCCGGCACGGACGAGTGGTGCGTTCCAGCACCGACACCTCCTCCGGGCTGTATCTGCTCGGCACCGTGCTGGCGGCCGCGCCGAAACAGCGGGCGCGCGGGCGGGACTCGGGGCCGATGCGGCTGGCCGCCGAGGACCTCCGCGGGGCGTACCGGGAGGGCCGCGAGGGGAATCTGGTGGTGTTCGTCGTCGACGCGTCCGGTTCCATGGCCGCCCGCGACCGTTTGTCCGCGGTCACCGGTGCGGTGGTCACGCTGCTGCGCGATGCCTACCAGCGCCGGGACAAGGTCGCCGTCGTGAGCGTGCGCGGTGCGGAGGCCGAACTCGTGCTGCCGCCCACGTCGTCGGTCGACATCGCGGTGCGCCGGTTGTCCGGGATGCGCACGGGCGGGAAGACGCCGCTGGCGGCGGGCCTGCTGAAGGCGCGCGAGGTGGTGCTGCGCGAGCGTGTGCGTGATCCCCGGCGCAGGCCCATGCTGGTGCTGCTCACCGACGGTCGCGCCACCGGCGGCGCCGACCCGGTTCCGCGCGCCCGTGCCGCGGCCCGCTCGCTGGCCAGGGACGCGGTCACCTCGATCGTCGTCGACTGCGAACGCGGCATGATCCGGCTCGGTCTCGCCGCGGATCTGGCTCGCGAACTGCGCGGAGGATATCTGCGGCTGGCCGAGCTGACCGGCGATTCGGTCGCCGACGTCGTCCGGTCGAGTGCCGCGGGCCCCAGCGGCACGTCGCGCGCGGCGTGAGAACGACTTACGGCACACGCGTGGTTGGCGGCGTGGGCGTGCGGCCCCGTCTGGTTGGCGGCGCGAGCACACGGTGCTCGTCTGGTTGGCGGCTCGGCCACACGGCGCCCGTGCGGTCGGCGGCGCGAGCATACGGCGGCCGCCCGGTGGGAGCGTTCCGTGCCGACCCGCGCAGGTCGGGTTGCGGAAGGTCGTGGTTGTCGGCGTGGACGCGCCATAGGTCGGAGTGATCCGAAGACGAGCAAGGAGATTCGATGCCCAAGGGTGTTCCCGAGACCGTTCCCGACGACGGGCTGACCACGCGGCAGCGGCGCAACCAACCGGTGCTGGCGGTGCACACGGGGCCGGGCAAGGGCAAGTCGACGGCCGCGTTCGGTATGGCGCTGCGGGCCTGGAACCAAGGTTTCGACGTCGCGGTGTTCCAATTCGTCAAGAGCGCCAAGTGGAAGGTCGGGGAGGAAGCCGCCTTCCGCGCGCTCGGCGCGCTGCACGAGCAGACCGGCGCGGGCGGGCCGGTCGAATGGCACAAGATGGGCGAGGGCTGGTCCTGGACCCGCAAGCAGGGCACGGAAGAAGACCACGCGGCGGCCGCGCTGGCGGGCTGGCAGGAGATCGCCCGCCGCTTGAAAGCCGAACAGCACCGCTTCTACGTCCTCGACGAATTCACCTACCCCCTCAAATGGGGCTGGGTCGACACGGCCGAAGTAGTCGAAACCCTCCGTACCCGCCCGGGTAACCAGCACATCGTCATCACCGGCCGCGACGCCCCCCAACCCCTCCTCGACGCCGCCGACCTCGTCACCGAGATGACCAAACTCAAACACCCCATGGACGCGGGCCGCAAAGGCCAGCGAGGCATCGAATGGTGATGTCCGCGAGCGGCACATGGCTGCGGCGAATCGCGAGAGGCCCGCACGATGGTGTGCCGCTCGCGACGCGGGGGCGCGGATGAGGGCCGTTGTGGTGGCGGCGCCGGCGTCGGGAAGCGGGAAGACGACGGTGGCGACCGGGTTGGTGGGGGCATTGCGGAGGGTGGGGCATCGGGTGGCGCCGTTCAAGGTGGGGCCCGATTACATCGATCCTGGGTATCACGGGTTGGCGGCGGGGCGGCCGGGGCGGAATCTGGATCCGGTGCTGGTGGGGGCGGAGCGGGTGGTGCCGCTGTACCGGCACGGTGTCGCGGAATGCGATCTCGCCGTGGTCGAAGGCGTGATGGGGTTGTTCGACGGGCGGATCGACGAACATCATTCGGGTCCGGTGGCGGAGGGCTCGACCGCGCAGGTCGCGGCTCTGCTCGGGGCTCCGGTGGTGCTGGTGGTGGACGCGCGGGGGCACAGCCAGAGTTTGGCGGCGCTGCTGCACGGATTCGCCACCTTCGACAGCGGGGTCCGGCTCGGCGGGGTGATCCTCAACCGGGTGGGCAGCGAACGGCACGAGCAGGTGCTGCGCGCCGCCTGCGATCGCGTCGGGTTGCCGGTGCTCGGGTCGTTGCCGCGCTTGGCCGAACTGGAGGTGCCGTCCCGGCATCTCGGTCTGATCCCGGCCGTGGAACACGGTCCGGCCGCCACGGCGGCGGTCGCGGCGATGACGGACCTCGTGGCCGCGCATGTGGACCTGCATGCCGTCGCGGCACTCGCCCGCTCGTCGGTGACGGGACCGGCGTGGGATCCCGACGCGGCCGTGCGTGGGCTCGAAGGAGCATCTGCTGCGAGTTCTGTTGGCGGAGTCGGTGACTCGGGTACCTCGACGGTCGACGGTGATGAGGACTTGTGCGTCTCGACCGAGCCCGGCGACGCCTCGAGCGCCGGCGGAAGCGCGGACGGCGCGATTGCCGTCGAGCCCGCCGATGGGCAGGGTCCCCTGGTCGCCATGGCCGGTGGCCCAGCGTTCACGTTCGGCTATGCCGAGCATCGCGAGCTACTGGTTGCCGCAGGGGCGCGGGTGGCCGTGTTCGATCCGCTGCACGACGGATTGCCTACCGGAACAGCGGCATTGGTGTTGCCCGGTGGTTTCCCTGAGGAGCATGCCGCAGAACTGGCCGCCAATTCCGGCCTGTTGCGGGCGGTGGCCGAAGCCGCCCGGCACGGGATGCCGATGCACGCCGAGTGCGCCGGGTTGCTGTATCTGACCCGATCACTGGACGGGCACCCGATGGCCGGAGTGGTGGACGCCGACGCGGAGTTCGGCTCGCGCTTGACCCTCGGCTACCGGGACGCCGTCGCGCTGACCGACTCGCCGCTGTGGCGCGTCGGCGAGCGGGTCCGCGGGCACGAGTTCCACCGCACCCGTCTGGTGTCGGCGCCGCCGCGCGATCCGGTGTGGGGATGGCGTGGCAGCGCGGGGGAGCGAGTCCAGGAAGGGGCGTCGAGCGGCAACGTGCACGCGTCGTACTTGCACACCCATCCGGCGGGGAATCCCGCGGCGGTGCGGCGATTCGTCGCCGCCGCGACGCGGTTCGCGAGTTCCCGTGCCGTCGGCTGAGGTCGTCGTCGGCATCGGCCTGCGACCACGCACCTCGGCCCGCACGATCAGCGCCGCCTTGCGCGAGGGTGTGGGCGACCACCGGATCGTGTGCCTGGCCACCATCGCGCAGCGCGCCACGGAACCCGGCCTGCGCGCCGTCGCCGCCGACCTCCAGGTACCGCTGCGCGCCTACTCCGCCGACGAACTGGCGTCGGTCACCGTCCCCAACCCCGGCGACCGGACGCGCTCGGCCGTCGGCACGGCAAGCGTCGCGGAGGCCGCTGCCCTGCTCGCCGCCGACGGCGGGCCGCTGGTGCTGCCCAAACGCGTCGTGCACGGCGTGGTGCTCGCGGCAGCGCTGTTCGCGCCGTAGCGCCCGGTTGCCGAGGACATTCGCCCGATCGCTGCGACCGCGTGGGTGCCGTTCCCGATCGCCGCGACCGCGTGGGTGCCGTTCCCGATCGCTGCGACCGCGTGGGTGTCGCTGCCCGCCTGCCACGCCCGCCTGGGCGTCGTTGCGGGCCTACTGCGACGCGACTGTGCGGCGCCCCACCGCCTGCTCTTCGCCACCAGGTATTCCCCACCAATAACCGGCAGTGATCACCCGGGGAACGCGACGGTGGTTGTCTCAGGGCGCGACCGAGCCCCAGTCGGCGAAGCCGGTCGGGTCGTGGCGGCCGATGCTGGCGTGCTCGAACAGGCCCCAGCCTTCGGCGTCGCCGCAGCGGGCGCGGGCGACGTGATCGGTCACCCCGTAGGGGATGCGGGCGACGATCCCGGGATCGGTGAGGTCGTAGCGGCTCGAGGACGACCAGTCGCGCCCCTTCCACTGGCCGTGCTGCCAGTCGGGATCGCCGCCGTAGCCGCACCCGACGTGCAGGGGAACGCCAGTGCCCGGCGTGATCTCGATCTCCAGGGGCTTGCCGTCCGGCGTGGTCAGCTCGAGTCGCGCACCGACGGGAACTCTTGTGCCGGAACGGTAGTCGATGGAGATGCGGGGCCAGCCGAGCTGTTCGGTGCGTCCGTCGGGCCAGATCCTGGTCGCGTCGTTGAGCGTGCGCCTGCCGTCCGGCTCCTCCTGCACGATGACGACGACGGCGAAATCGTCGAACCGCAGCGGCACGTACAGCCACCAGAATCCGCCCGAGGGTTCGGCGGCCGCGCGGCCGGGCGGTTCGGTCTCGCCGACCGGGCGGATGCCCCACGACCGGTCCCTGGTTCCGGTCCACACCGCCGGGTCGACCGCGACGTCGTCGCCGTCCACGCGCAGCGTTCCGGCCCACGAGCCGACCTGCGCGAAGCGGGACGCGTCGATGATCGGCCGGTTGCCCGCGAGGATGAGGTGCGGTTGTTCCTGCACGGCGGGAAACGCCCCGGTCCAGGTCAGATCGAAGCCCAGATCGTCGTGCTCGCAGACCACTCGGATGCGGTGCAGCGGCTCCAGCACCTCGACGCGGTAGCCGCCGACGCGCTGGTCCAGGCTGCGGTCGCCGAGCGCGTCGGAGAAGCGCACCGCGCGCACCGTGTCGCCGCGACGGACCGCGGCGTAGGCGTCGGTCACCCCGAGATTCGGGTACACGCCGAGTCCGGTGATCAGGAACGTTCCGCCGTCGCGGTCGTGGGCGTTGAAGTAGCTGCGGTCGTAGAAGTTCCGATCACTACTGGCCACCCGGGCCAGTGACAACGGGGTCTGGTGGATCGGGTATTCGTCCAAGGGCACAGGCATGATCAGTCCCATTCGTAGGTTCCGTCGAGCAGCGCTTCCAGGCTTGCCCGGTGCATGACGTAGTCGTCGCGATCCGGCGTGTCGGTGTCCTCGCCGAAGTGGATCATCCTGCGCTTCACCCGCGCCATCACGATCGCGTGGCGCAGCGCGGCGTACACGATGTAGAAATCGAGATCGCGCACCGCATGGCCGGTCAGCTCTTCGTATTCGGACACCACGTCGTCGCGGCGCAGGAAGTCGGGCAGTCCGGGCTGACCGAAGCGGGTGGCCAGATCCTGGAAGAACCGGTGGATGAAGATCACCCAGCCCAGGTCGAGTTCCCGCGGACCGAGCGCGGCCATCTCCCAGTCCAGCACCGCCACCGGGTCGAATTCGCGGTAGATGATGTTGCCGGGACGGGCGTCGCCCCAGGTGAGCACGTCCGGGCCGGGGTCGGCGGGCCAGTGCTGCTCCAGCCACGCGAAACTTCGCTCGATGAGGGGGATTTCGAAGCCGTCGTCGGCGAGCCCCCATCGGTACCACGAGCGCTGCGCGGCGACGTGCCTGCGCAGCGATTCGCCCGGCCCGTCCAGCATCGGGAACAGCGCCGCGGGGTCGGGTATGCCGTGGATCTTGGCGATCACCTCGACGGTGTTGTGGGCGAGCCGGAGGCGTTCGGCGGGATCGGCGTCGAACAGCCAGCCGATGAACACGTACGGCGGGTTGTCCGTCGGCACCCGTCCGTCCACCCGGCGCATGACGAAGAACGGTGCGCCGAGCGGCTTCTCGTCGTTCTCCAGCCAGCACAGGCCCGGCACCGGAACGTCGGTGGCCGCGGCGACACCCGCCATCACCTGGTACTGAGTGGCCAGGTCGTAGGTCTCGAAGACAGGGAACGATCCGGCCTCGGGCGCCATCCGCGCGACGAACGACCCGCGCTCGGCCCGCCCGCCCGCGGTCCACTCGGCGTCGAACAGGATCGAGGTGCTGGACATGCCGCCGGACTGCGGACGCGACAGATCGTGGATGCGCGGCGGTTCGTCCGCGGCGACTTTGGTGTGCAGCCAGCGCGTCAGGTCCCCGGCGAGCGTGTCGAGGTCGCGTTCGCTGACGGTCAGCTGATGTCGCTGTGCCGGGTCCGGATCGTCGGTCATCGTTGTCCTCCTGACACGTGCGGCCGGGGTTCGCCCGGGATACGCGACTGTAACGCGTTCTAGTTATTGGCGGGCCGGAACCGGAAACGAATCCCGTGCGGCCCGGTCGGGCGGACACGTAGGCCGAAAGAAGGACCCGGAAAGCCAGGGTTTTCCCGGAGGTCATCCCATGACCTGGTCGGATACGTTCGGCTGACCAATGTGTCGGCCGGCGAGGGGAGCGGTGTGAATACCGTCGAAATGGATGTGGTGGCCAGCGGTGAGGCGCGGGACGGCGCCGAGCGGCGGCCGTGGGGCCTGCCGGCCCGGATCGCGTTCCGCTTCGCCTTCGCCTATTTCGGCCTGTTCTGCCTGCTGTTCGCGCAGATCCTCTTCGTTTTCACCGGAATACTGAGCAAGTGGCTGCCGGAGGACGCGGTCATCTGGCAGATGCGCGCGACGGGCCCGCTGGTCGGCTGGGTCGGCGACCATCTCTTCGGGGTCGAAGCCGTCCTGCACGAGGATTCCGGCAGCGGCGATCAGGCCGCGATCTGGGTGCTGATCTTCTGTGAACTGGTCGCGGCGGCGCTGATCACGATCGTGTGGTCGGTCCTCGATCGCCGTCGCCGCGACTACGCGGCACTGCTCAGCTGGTTCCTGGTGTTCGTCCGGCTGTGCCTGGGCGGCCAGATGCTCTTTTACGGCCTGGCCAAGGCGATTCCGTCGCAGATGCCCGCGCCGTCGCTGACCGCGCTGCTGCAACCGTACGGGACGATGAGCCCGGCGTCGGTGCTGTGGAACCAGGTCGGCGCCGCCCCGGCGTACGAGATCCTGCTCGGCACGGCCGAAGTGCTCGGCGGCCTGCTGCTGTTCCTGCCGCGCACCGCGACGGCGGGCGCGTTGCTCAGCCTGGTGAGCATGGCGCAGGTCTTCGTGCTGAACATGACCTACGACGTGCCGGTGAAGATCCTCTCGTTCCACTTGCTGCTGCTGTCGCTGGTGGTGCTGGCGCCGCAGGCCGGGCGGCTGGCGAACGTCCTGGTGCTGGAACGTCCCTCCGAACCCGCCGCGCAGCCGCCGCTGTTCGGTTCCCGCCGCGCGAACCGGATCGCGGCAGGGGCGCAAGTGGCGCTGGGTCTGTGGGTGCTGATCGGTGGGGTGTACATCGGCTGGCAAGCCTGGCAGGAGTCGGGTGACGGCGCGCCGAAGCCGCCGCTCTACGGCATCTGGACCGTCGGCGAGTTCACCAGGGACGGGCATCCGGCTCCGCCGCTGCGCACCGACGACGGCCGCTGGCAGCGGCTGATCATCGATCGCAGCGGGACGACGGTGCAGACGATGGACGACTCCTTCGTGCCCGTCGTCGCGGTGGTCGACGAGGCCGCGCACACCATCGTGCTGTCGGAGGCCGCGCCGTCGGCGGGCGCACCACCCGCCCGTCTCGGAGCTTTCACCTTCACCCAGCCCGGACCCGAGGCGCTGGCGCTGACGGGCGAGCTGAACGGAACACCGGTGACCTTGTCGCTCGACCGGATGGACCTGAACTCCTTCCCGCTGCGCGGCCGAGGCTTCCACTTCGTGCAGGAATATCCGTACTTCCGCTGAAATCGCCAACGCCAACGGTGCTTTTGGATACCTTCGGTCTGCATCGACTGGGACTGGAGGGACCGCCGTGACCGAAGCGATCCTCGAACGGACAGACGCCGCGGACGAGGAAGCGCCGCAACCCCGGCCCTGGCGCGCGACGACGCGGGTGGCCTTCCGCTTCGGTTTCCTGTATTTCGGGCTGTTCTGCCTGGTCTATCCGTCGATCGTCCCGGAGTTCCTCGGATCGGCGCGCGAAGGGCTGCCGGACTGGGTGAACTCCGGTGCCGCCCGTGCGCTGCGCCCGGTGATCGAAGGGACCGGGACGCGGGTGTTCGGGGCGTCCGTCGCGGCGAACACGGCCTCGATCAGCGGCGACCAGGCCTACTTCTGGGTGCTGGTGTTCGTCGTCCTGATAGTGGCGGTGCTCGGCACCGTCGTCTGGAGTGCGCTGGACCGGCGGCGGCCGCACTACCGGGCCTTGCAGCCGTGGTTGCTGCTGTTCGTGCGCTTGTGCCTGGCCGGGCAGATGATCGCCTACGGCATGGCCAAAGCCATCCCGACCCAGATGCCGCCGACCCCGCTGAGCCGGCTGCTCGAGCCTTACGGGAATTTCAGTCCGATGGCGGTGCTCTGGAACCACATCGGGGTGTCGCCGCAGTACGAGATCCTGCTGGGCTGCGCGGAACTGCTCGCGGGCGTACTGCTGTTCGTGCCGCGCACCGCACTGGTGGGCGCGCTGCTCGCCTTGGTGTGCACGACGCAGGTGTTCGTGCTGGACATGACCTACGACGTGCCCGCCAAGATCCTGTCGTTCCACCTGATGCTGCTGTGCCTGGTGCTGCTCGCCCCGGAGGCGGGCCGTGTGGCGAACGTGCTCGTACTCGACCGGCCCACCGGACCGTCCACGGCACCGCCGTTGCTGCGCTCGCCTCGGGCCGACCGCATCGCGGCCGTGATGCAGATCGCGCTCGGTGTGTGGCTGGTGTTCTCGAACGCCTACACCGGCTGGGAGAGGTGGAACGAGCAGGGCGCGGGGCGGCCGGAACCTCCGCTGTACGGCATCTGGGCGGTCACCGACTTCAGCGTGGACGGCAAAACGCTGCCCCCGTTGACAACCGACGGATTACGTTGGCAGAGAATAGTTTTCGATCGGGACGGCGTCACGGTGCAACGAATGGACGGCCAGCTGGTACCGGTGCTCGCCATGGTCGATCCCGACGCGCGCACCGTGGTCATGGCCGCGCCGCCCGCGGCCGCAGGCGCGGGGCCGCAACCGCTGGGCAGTTTCGGCTTCGACCGGCCGGCACCCGACCGGCTGACTCTGACGGGCACCCTCGCCGGGCAGCCGGTCTCGGTGGCACTGACCTCGGTCGCGCTCGATGATTTCCCCGTGCGCGGCCGCGGGTTCCATTGGGTGCAGGAATATCCGTATTTCCGCTGAGCCGCCCGGTCAAGCCTCGAGGTCGTCGGCGAACCCGATGTCCTCGTGCCACAGCGCGGGATGCTCGGCGATGAAGCGGGTCATCAGGTCGATGCAGCGCCGGTCCTCCAGGACGGTGACGGCGACGCCGTGGCCGGCGAGCCACTCGTGCCCGCCGGAGAACGTCAGCGACTCACCGACCACCACCGAGCCGATGCCGAACTGGCGCACCAGGCCGCTGCAATACCAGCACGGCGAGAGCGTGGTGACCATGATGGTGTCGCGGTAGTCGCGCCGTCGTCCCGCCGCGCGGAAGGCGTCGATCTCGGCGTGCACGCTGGGATCGCCGGACTGCACCCGGCGGTTGCGGCCGCGGCCGAGCACCGCGCCGTTCGCGTCGAAGAGGGCGGCGCCGATCGGGATCCCACCTTCGGCGAGTCCGCGCAGCGCTTCGTCGTAGGCCACGTCGAGCAGTCGTGCCGGTGTCAGCTGCTTCATCGCTCCGCCTTTCCGAGCTGGACGACTCCACCGCAACCTACCGCCGTGAGCTGCCGGATCGCTCGCCACTCGCGCCGTAGGCCCCGCCCGCGCCGGTCGATTGCCGGGGTCCGGCGGTCGCGCCGTAGGCTCGAAACTTGTGCCGAACACGTCAGACGCAACGCAAGACCAGCCCACCGGCGACCCGAACTACCTGGTCGGGCTCGATCTGCACGGCCGGCGTGTCGTCGTGGTCGGCGGCGGGTCGGTGGCCCAGCGCAGGCTGGGCCTGCTGATCGCCTCCGGCGCGGACGTCCACGTGGTGAGTCGTGCCGTCACGCCCGCGGTCGAGGGGATGGCGAGTTCCGGGCAGATCACCGTCACGCTGCGCGATTACGCCGACGGCGACCTCGACGGCGCCTGGTACGCGATCGCGTGCACCGACGAGCCGGAGACCAACGCGGCGGTGGTGGCCGAGGCGACCCGGCGGCGGATCTTCTGCGTGCGTGCCGATACGGCTCGGCTGGGCACCGCGGTCACCCCCGCCACCGCGCGCTACGACGGGCTGACCCTCGGCGTGCTCGCGAGCGGACAGCACCGGCGCTCGGCGGCCGTGCGCAACGCGGTGCTGGAAGCTCTGCAATCCGGAGTGGTGAGTGACGACTCGACGCCGATCGCGCCAGGCGTCGCCTTGGTCGGCGGCGGACCGGGTGATCCCGACCTGATCACCGTGCGCGGACGACGGCTGCTGGCCAGGGCGGATCTGGTGGTGGCCGACCGGCTCGCGCCGCCGGAACTGCTCGCCGAACTCGGGCCCGAGGTCGAGGTGGTCGACGCCGCCAAGATCCCGTACGGGCGGGCGATGGCGCAGGAAGCGATCAACAACGCGCTGATCGAAGGCGCGAAAGCGGGCAAGTTCGTGGTGCGGCTCAAGGGCGGCGACCCGTACGTGTTCGGGCGCGGCTACGAGGAACTGGAGGCGTGCGTGGCCGCCGGGGTTCCGGTGACGGTGGTGCCCGGCGTGACCAGTCCCATCTCGGTGCCCGCGGCCGCGGGTATCCCCGTGACCCACCGCGGCGTCACCCACGAGTTCGTGGTGGTGAGCGGGCATGTCGCGCCGGGCCACCCGGACTCGCTGGTGGACTGGCCCGCGCTGGCCCGGCTGCGCGGCACGTTGGTGCTGATGATGGCGGTGGAGCGGATCGAGCAGTTCGCCACGGCGCTGCTGGAGGGCGGCCGCCCGGCGGGAACGCCCGCCACCGTCATCCAGGAGGGCACGCTGCGCACGCAGCGCGTGCTGCGCGCCGATCTCGGCACGGTGGCCGCCAGGGTGCGCGCCGAGGGCATCCGCCCACCCGCGATCGTGGTGATCGGCCCGACCGCCGGATTCTCCGCCGACGCGATCGTTCCGCACGCCGACTCCGCGGCGGGTTAGCCTCACCGCTGCCGCTGCCGCTGCCGCTGCCGCTGCCGCTGCCGCTGCCGCTGCCGCTGCCGCTGCCGCTGCCGCTGCCGCTGCCGCTGCCGCTGCCGCTGCCGCGTGATCGGCATCCGAGCGGACGGTGGTGCACGCAACCCCGCCTGTCAGGTCGCCTCGGCACCCGTGACGGTGGCCGTTCGCCGAGTGCGCGGGCCGTTGGCATTCGACTTCGCAGCAGATCGCTCAGCCGACGAGTGGGGAGCGGAGCGGGCGAGTCGCCCGCCCTTCGGCCCGCGTGTCACGGACGGTCGGCTGTCGGCGTCGGACCAGGCAGCATCGCCGACCTCCGCCGCGTCGTCCGCGCCGCGTCATGCCTTTCCGCCTCGACCGCCGGGCAGGGTGGGGCGGACGTCTCGGAGGCGCCCCACGCGGTGAGCAGCCGGCGCCGGCCTGACCCGGCCGGATGGTCGGGACAGCTCCCCGTCACCGGTCCGACCGGGCCGGTGGGTGGACAAATGCGGCAGCGGCATCAATTACAGTGACTCACTGTGCTTCGGAACCCCGCTGCGACGATGCAGTATCCAGTGACGCAGCGGGCCTTCGGGCTCGCGATCCTAGTCCTGAGCGGACTGCAGCTCATGGTCGTGCTCGACGGCACGGTCGTGATCTTCGCGCTGCCGCGGCTGCAGGAGGAGATGGGGTTGTCCAGCGCGGGCAGCGCGTGGACGGTGACGTCCTACGGGCTCACCTTCGCGGGCCTGATGCTGCTCGGCGGCAGGCTCGGCGACGCGTTCGGCCGCAAGCGCATGCTCGTGGTCGGCGTCGCGCTGTTCACCCTGGCCTCGCTGTTGTGCGGCTTGGCGCAGAACCAGGCGATGCTGCTCGCGGCGCGCGCGTTCCAGGGCGCCGGCGCCGCTGTCGCAGCGCCCACCGCGTTCGCGCTGGTGGCGACGACCTTCGCGCCGGGCAAGGCACGCAATCAGGCGATCGCGATCGTCGGCTCGATGGTCGGCATCGGCTCCGTCGGCGGACTCGTGGTCGGCGGCGCGCTGACCCAGCTGTCCTGGCGGTGGATCTTCCTGATCAACGTCCCGATCGGCGCGCTGATCATCCTCGGCGCGGCCTACAAACTCGCCGACACCGAACATCACCGTTCGGCCCTCGACCTGCCCGGCGCGGTGCTCGGCACCATCGCCTGCGCGTCGATCGTGTTCGGCGCCACCGAAGGGCCGGAGATGGGATGGGGGCACCCGGCGATCATCGGTTCGCTGATCGCGGGCGTGGTGCTGCTCATCGTCTTCGTGGCGCTGGAACGGCGGGTGGACGACCCGCTGCTGCCGTGGTCGCTGTTCGACAGCCGCGACCGCGTCGCCACCTTCCTGCTGATCTTCCTCGCCGGCGGCGTGCTGGGCGCGATGACCTTCTTCGTCGCGCAGTTCATGCAGAACGTCATCGGGTACGGGCCGCTCAAGGCGGGCGTCGCGGCGATCCCGTTCACCGTCGGCATCGGCATCGGCGGCGCGGTGGCCTCCAAGGCGGCGCTGTACATCGCGCCGCGCTGGCTGCTCGCGGGCGCGGCCGTGGTGCTCGGCGTCGGACTGCTGTTCGGCTCGACTCTCGACGGCGAGGTCATGTACTTCGCCACGCTGCTGCCGCTGCTGGTGGTGATCGGCCTCGGCGTCGGCATCGCCATGGTGCTCGCACCATTGTGCGTGCTGGTCGGCGTGCCACCGGCCAATATCGGGCCGCTGGCCGCCGTCGGGCAGATGTTCATGAACCTGGCCACGCCGGTGGCCATCGGCCTGCTCACCCCGATCGCGGCCTCACGGACCCTTTCGCTCGGGGGCCGCACCGAGAAGGTGGCCGGGATGACGCCCGCGGAGATCGCCGCGCTCGGCAACGGCTACACCCTGGTGCTTTTCGTCTGCGCCCTCGTCGCGTTCGCGGCCGGACTGGTCGCCCTGACCCTGCGCTTCACCCCCCAGCAACTGGCCATGGCCCAGCACGCCCAAGAGGAAGCGCAGCAAGGGGGCGTTTGATCTGCCGCTTCTTCGTCGCGGCGTGTTCGCGGCCTCATGGATTGGAAGACGTGGTCGAGGTCGCCGAGGCGGACTCAGAATCGCCCGACTACGCGCCGGGGTGTCACCCGCACGATGACGCGTGGCCCGTCGTTGACCGACGCGGGGTTGAAGTCCGCGTACTTCTGTCCGGTGTACTTCGCCGAGAGCTCGTCGGGCAGCGTCTTCTCCGGGTCGGGCGTGATGGTCGCGCTGCCCCGGATCTCCGCGTAGACGTACGGGTTGTCCGGCGGGTTGATCAGCACGGTGATGCGCGGGTCGCGCGCCAGGTTCTTGCCCTGCTGGCGATCGGTCGTGGTGGAGAAGAGCAGGTCGTCGCCGTCGCGCTTCAGCCAGATCACCGTCAGATGCGGTTGCCCGTTGGGGCCGATCGTGGCCGCGGTGGCGAAGACCTTTTCTTCGTCCAGGTACTTCTTCAGGTCGTCGGAGAGCTCTGCGATGCTGGTCACGTTCTGAGCGAACAACGCGGCGCCGCACGGCATTCCCGTCGGCTCCGCGCACGCCGCCGAAGAACTCTGTCGAGCCGGTCGCGGACCGAAGGATCGGGCGGCGGCGAATCCGGCCGCCTCGCGGTGTGCGCGTTCGGGCAGAGCGCGGAAGTGCCTGCGGAAGGTGTTGTGCACGACGACCATGTCGCCACGCGCGCCCGCGACCGTGTTGATCAGCCGGGCCCCCCCGGCACGTCCTCACCGCGGCCGAACGCGGGCGGCGGTGGGCGGAGGTTGTCGCGGCCTACCCCGGCTACGAGACCTACCAGAAGCGAACGACCCGCCGTATCCCTCTTGTCCTGTTGACCGCGCACGACAACTGACACGGCTCGACGGCGCCAGGTGCTCGTGAGCCGAAGGCACGAATCGGGCCGAACTCGCCCCGCACCACGGAACAGCCGGACGCGCTCAGGTGATGATCAAAAGCTCCGTCGGCGAAGCGATCTCGGCTCGCAACCCCGCTTTGGCCGCCACCCGCGCGACGCCGCGCACATCGGCCGGTTCGGCTCTGCTGAGCACGAGCGCGCGCGCCAGCAGACCCTTGTGGTGCTTGTTGAAATGACTCACCACCGTCCGTGACCCGTCCGGATGTTCGGTCAGCACGTTGGCGGTGATCGCGCCGGGCACCCGCCCGAGCTGCTGATAGGTGCCCGAGCGCAGGTCGACGACGAGTTCGCCCGACGCCTCAGCGTGCAGCGCCGCGGGCAACTCGTCGCGCCAGACGGCCGAAAGCGTCGGCAGTCCGGGCAGTTTCGAGCCGCCGGACAGGCGGTAGGCGGGAATCGGGTCACTCGCGCGGACCGCGCCGAACAGCGCGGAGCCGATGCCGAGCCGGGCGTACGCCTTGGCCCGCTGCGCCTTGGTGAACGAGCGCGCGTCGAGCGCGTCGTAGAGGACGCCGGTGTAGCGCTCCAGCGCGGGACGCGTCGGAGCGGTGCGCAGCGCGGCGTTGCGGGCGATCTCGCCGTCGGCGCCCTTGCCGAGGCCGAGCGCGGCGCGGGAGCGTTCCGGGTCTGCCGCCAACCGAACGACTTCCTCGATCAGCCGGGCACGCACCGCCGTGAGCTGCGGCATCGCCAGTGCGTCCAGCGCGAGCGGCGCCCCGGAGCCGCCGTCGGACTTGGTTTCGGAGGGAGGCAGCAGCACCAGCACGAACGAATACGGTAATGCGCTGGGACCAGCGTTCGGCCAGCGACTACCCTGTGCATCCGTGATCACCCGCCTCTCCCGCCTGTTCCTGCGCACTCTCCGCGACGATCCCGCCGATGCGGAGGTGCCCAGCCACAAACTCTTGGTCCGTGCCGGCTATGTGCGCCGCGTCGCCCCGGGTGTCTACTCGTGGCTGCCGCTGGGCCTGCGCGTGCTGCGCAAGGTGGAGGACGTGGTGCGCGCGGAGATGGACGCGATCGGCGCGCAGGAGATCTCCCTGCCCGCGCTGCTGCCGCGCGAACCGTACGAGACCACCAACCGGTGGACCGAGTACGGCGACGGCCTGTTCCGGCTGCGCGACCGCAAGGGCGCGGATTACCTGCTCGGCCCCACCCACGAGGAGCTGTTCGCGCTCACCGTGAAGGGCGAGTACAGCTCCTACAAGGACCTGCCGGTCACGCTCTACCAGATCCAGACCAAGTACCGCGACGAGGAACGTCCCCGCGCGGGCATCCTGCGCGGGCGCGAGTTCGTGATGAAGGACTCCTACTCCTTCGACCTGGACGAGGACGGCCTGAAGGCCAGCTACCACGCGCACCGCCAGGCCTACCAGCGCATCTTCGACCGGCTGCGGGTCAAGTACGTCATCGTGGCCGCCACCTCGGGCGCGATGGGCGGCAGCGCCTCGGAGGAGTTCCTGGCCGACAGCCCCGTCGGCGAGGACACCTACGTGCGCTGCCCGGAGTCCGGCTACGCGGCCAATGTGGAGGCGGTGGTCACGCCCGCGCCCGAACCGCTGCCGATCGAAGGGCAGCCCGAGGCCGTCGTGCACGACACCCCCGACACCCCGACCATCGCGACGCTGGTGGACTGGGCCAACAGCGCGGGCATCGCCGAGCGCTACGGCCGCCCGGTCACCGCGGCCGACACGTTGAAGAACGTGATGGTCAAACTGCGCCACCCGGACGGCAAGACCGAGATCGTCGGCATCGGCGTCCCCGGTGACCGCGAGGTCGACGACAAGCGCCTCGGCGCCTCGGTCGAACCGGCCGAGGTGGAACTGCTCACCGACGCCGACTTCGCCGAGAACCCGTTCCTGGTCAAGGGCTATATCGGCCCGAAGGCACTGCAGGCCAACGGCGTTCGCTACCTGGTCGATCCCCGTGTCGGCACCGGCACCAGCTGGATCACCGGCGCCGACGAGCCTGGCAAGCACGTCGTCGGCCTGGTCGCGGGCCGCGACTTCACCCCCGACGGCACCATCGAGGCGGCCGAGGTCCGCGACGGCGATCCCTCGCCCGACGGGCGCGGCGCCCTGGTGGCGGCGCGCGGCATCGAGATCGGCCACATCTTCCAGCTCGGCAACAAGTACACCGACGCGTTCGAGGTGGACGTGCTCGGCGAGAACGGCAAGCCGGTGCGGCTGACCATGGGCTCCTACGGCATCGGCGTCTCGCGCATGGTCGCGGTGATCGCCGAGCAGCAGCACGACGACAAGGGGCTGCGCTGGCCCGCGGCGGTCGCGCCCTACGACGTGCACGTCGTCATCGCGAACAAGGACGACGCGGCCCGCGCCGGCGCCGAAGAGGTGGTGTCCGGCCTGCACGCGCAGGGCTTGGACGTGCTCTTCGACGACCGCACCGCCTCGCCAGGGGTGAAGTTCAAGGACGCCGAGCTGCTCGGTATGCCGCTGGTGCTGGTGATCGGCCGCGGCTGGGCCGAGGGCAAGGTCGAACTGCGCGACCGCTTCACCGGCGAGACCGAGGAACTTCCCGCCGCCTCCGCGGTGGACGCGGTGGTGGCCAAGGTGCGCGGCTGACCTGTTTCCCCGAACGGCCAGCCCCCGGCGGAATCTGCCGGGAGCCGTTCACATCGGCGCGAGAGGGGGCACGGCGTCGGCTGTGCTCGCGATCGCGGCGGACCTACGCGACCGTAACCTGAATTCGCTGGTCACAGATCCGCGGACCTCGTCCACGCTGCTGTTACCCGCTGGTAAGTTAACCGGCATGACAAACACCGACGTGCGGTTGTTCAACCCCGCCACCTATGACCCGCAGCAGTTCGACGCCGAGACGCGGCGCCTGTTGCGCGCCACGATCGAGTGGTTCGAGGGGCGGGGCAAGCAGCGTCTGCTCGCCGACGACGCGAACGCGGTGTGGACCGCGGACTTCCTCGACTTCGTGAAGAAGGAGAAGTTGTTCGCCACCTTCCTGACCCCGGCGGCGTACGCCGACGGCGACCCTGACCGCCGCTGGGACGCGGCGCGCAACGCCGCGTTGTCGGAGATCTTCGGCTTCTACGGCCTGGCGTACTGGTACGCCGAGCAGGTCACGATCCTCGGTTTGGGTCCGATCTGGCAGAGCGACAACGAGGCGGCCAAGAAGCGCGCGGCCGCCGACCTGGCCGCGGGCGAAGTGATGGCGTTCGGCCTGTCCGAGCAGACCCACGGCGCCGACATCTACAACACCGATCTGGTGCTCACCCCGACCGAGCCGGGCAGCGAGGACGCCGAAGCCGGAATCCTCTTCCGCGCCGACGGCGAGAAGTACTACATCGGAAACGGCAACGTGGCCAGCATGGTCTCGGTGTTCTCCCGCCGCGCCGACCTCGAAGGCGCCGACGCGTACGTATGGTTCGCCGCCGACTCCAGGCACGAGAACTATCACCTGCTCGGCAACGTCGTGCACCAGCAGATGTACGTGAGCACCTTCCGGCTGGAGAACTACCCGGTGCGCGCCGAGGACATCCTGCACACCGGCCCCGAAGCGTTCTCCGCGGCGCTGAACACCGTGAACGTGGGCAAGTTCAACCTCTGCCACGGCGGCATCGGCATGGTCGAGCACTCCTTCTACGAGGCGATCACGCACGCGAACAACCGCGTCCTCTACGGCAATCCGGTCACCGAATTCCCGCACGTGCGCGCGAATTTCGTCGACGCGTACGCGCGCATCATCGCGATGAAGCTGTTCAGCGACCGCGCGATCGACTACTTCCGCAGCGCGAGCCTGGAGGATCGCCGGTACCTGCTGTTCAACCCGATGACGAAGTCCAAGGTGACCTCCGAGGGCGAGACCGTCATGACGCTGCTGCTGGATGTGCTGGCCGCCAAGGGATTCGAGAAGAACACCTACTTCGCCGAGGTGCAGCGGCTGATCAGCACGCTGCCCAGGCTGGAGGGCACGGTGCACGTGAACGTGGGGCAGATCCTGAAGTTCATGCCCAACTATCTGTTCGACCCGCAGGACTACCCGGAGATCGGCACCCGCCAGGACCCGGCCGACGACGCGTTCTTCTGGCGCCAGGGCCCGGCGCGCGGCGCGGGCAAGGTGCGCTTCGCCGACTGGACGCCGATCTACGACAAGCACGCCGACATCCCGAACGTGAGCCGCTTCTACGAGCAGGCCCGAGCGCTGCGCACGCTGCTGACCACGGCGGCTCCGGACGCCGCGCAGCAGAAGGACCTGGACTTCATGCTGACCATCGGCCACCTGTTCTCCCTGGTGGTCTACGGCCAGCTGATCCTGGAGCAGGCCGAGATCACCGGCTTGGACCGCGACCTGATCGACCAGATCTTCGACTTCCAGATCCGCGACTTCAACGCCCACGCCACCGCGCTGTACGGCAAGCCGTCGGCCACGCCGGAGCAGCAGGGCTGGGCCGCGTCCGCGCTGCGGCCGCCGGTCGCCGACCGCCCGCGTTTCGACCGGGTGTGGGCCGAGGTGGCGTCCTACGACGGCGCCTACGAGATGCGGCCGTAGCGGTCACATGTCGAGCGAACGACGGCCCGCGCTGTCCGCGGCCGCCGTTCGCGCCGTTTCTTGCGGCGCACAGGGTCGCGGGTAGCCGGGGTCAGGCCTTGCCGGGAAACGCGACCGTGGGCGGATTCGCGCCGAGGATCGACTGCCACGCGGCCAGCCGGACGGCGGCCTCGGTGAGCGCTTCCACGCCGGTGCGCCGGATGGCGATGGAATCGCCGCGCTCGACCACCGACCGCCAGGCGACGGCGGTGTCGGACTCGACCGTCACGGCCAGCCGGGCGGCGGAGATCGGATCGGTCACCGCGAACGGCGTCGTGTAGGCCGCGTCCGGCGGCGGCACCGTCCCGCCGCCCAGCGCGAGGACGTCCACGGTGGTGTCGCGGCGGGCGCGGTGCGCCGCGGTGTGCTCGGCGACCAGCCTGGTGCGCTCGGAGGAGGCGTAGGCCGCGATCACCCCGTAGGCGTACACCGCGCCGTATTCGGCGTTCAGCGCGTCGATGAGCGCTCGGCGCTCGGCTTCGGTCATGCCAGCAACACCCCTGTCTGCACCGCGCAGGCCGCGCTGATCGAAGCGAGCAGACCGGCCCGGTAGCCGGTCAGGGCGCGAGCGAGCTCGGCCGCCGATTTCTGGGACGCGGTGAGCTGCGTGCGCAGCGTCTCGACGCTCGGCGGAGTGGTGGGCGGCACGGCGCTGCCCGACGCCACGACCGACGGGCCGGACGCGCCCGCGCGGGTGCGGTGCGCCGGTGTGGTGCCGTCGGCGTAGACGCCGATGGCGCGGTCGATCTCGGTGCGCAAGGCGTCGGCGTGGGCGGTGCGCTCGGCCGCGATCGCCGCCAACGCGGCGTGCCGGTCGGGCGCGACGGCGATGGCCGCGCTCGCCGCCGCGGCGTCGGCGCGGGCCGCGACCTCCTGTGCGGCAAGCGGATCCGGCTCGTGGACCACGTCGTCACCGGTGCAGCCGGCCAAGGCGCCCAGGGCGAGCACCCCGGCCGTCCCCCCGCCCGCGAGTCGTAGCGCGCTGCGACGATCCAGGACGGTGTGGCGGGGCTCGTGCCGGTCGGAGGGCATGCCGGTAGTGCGCCCGGCACGCGGCGGGGCGGGAAGGCGGATGGGCACGGCACTATCGTGCCAGACTCGCGACGCTGTGCGGACCAGCGTCGGCCGTGGCGTGCGGACTCCTCGACCACTGGTCCTTTACACTCTCGTGGCGCGTTACGCTAGACCTTCGGTAGAGAATTTTCCCGCCGCGTCACAACTGAACCAGGAGCCGCCCATATGCCGATGCCGACCGAGGAAAGGGTGAGCCAGCTCGTAGCTGGTCTCGTCGAACGCCGAGGATTCGATCTGGAGGGCGTCGAGATCGCGACGGCGGGCAAGCACGTCGACGCGCAGGCTCGGGTGCAGGTGACCGTGGACCGCGACACCTCCGATCTGGACGCCCTGGCGAGTCTGAGCACGGAGCTGTCGGCGCTGCTCGACGACGCGGGGGAGTTCGGCGAGACGCCCTACCTGCTGGAGGTCACGACCCCTGGGATCGACCGCCCGTTGACCGCCGCCAGGCACTGGCGGCGGGCGCGCGGCCGGAAGGTGCGAGTGCGGCTGCGGGAAGGCGCGCAGCCACCGGAGGGGGTGGCGACCTTCGAGGCCAGGGTCGGCGCGCTCACCGGCGACGCGGTGGCGCTGGTGCTCGGCGGCAAACGCGACCCGCGCCTGGTGACGGTGCCGCTCGCCGACATCGCCACGGCCGTCGTCCAGGTCGAGTTCTCCCCGCCCGGCGCGCGCGAGCTGGAACTCGCGGGCGGAGTCGTCCCGGGGCGGCCCGCTCCGGGTGCGGAAGACGCGGTGGCGGTGGACGACGCCGCGAAGCTCCGAGGAACACCGAATGCATTGTCCGAATCCGTAACAGCGTCCGATTCGCCGACCGAAGGGATCGTGGAATGAACATCGAAATCGAAGCCCTGCGCGCGATCGTCGCCGACAAGGGGATCTCGATCGAGACCGTGATCTCCGCGATCGAGTCGGCGCTGCTCACCGCGTACCGCCACACCGAGGGGCACCAGCCCAACGCGCGCATCGACATCAACCAGCGGACCGGCGTGGTCAGGGTGATGGCGCGCGAGGTGGACGCCGACGGCAACGTGATCTCCGAATGGGACGATACCCCGGAGGGTTTCGGCCGGATCGCGGCGACCACCGCCAGACAGGTCGTGCTGCAGCGGCTGCGCGACGCGGAGAACGAGAAGTCCTTCGGCGAATTCTCCACCCACGAGGGCGACATCGTCGGCGGTGTGGTGCAGCGCGACGCGCGCGCCAACGCCCGCGGCACCGTCGTCGTGCGCATCGGCAGCGAGCTGCACGGCGCGGAGGGCTTGATCCCGCCCGCCGAGCAGGTGCCCGGCGAGACCTACGAGCACGGCGACCGGATCAAGTGCTACGTCGTCGGCGTCTCGCGTGGGCCGCGCGGGCCGCAGATCACGCTGTCGCGCACCCACCCGAACCTGGTGCGGCGCCTGTTCGCACTCGAGGTGCCGGAGATCGCGGACGGTTCGGTGGAGATCGTCGCCGTGGCGCGCGAGGCGGGGCACCGCTCCAAGATCGCCGTGCGCACCACGGTGCCCGGCGTCAACGCCAAGGGCGCCTGTATCGGGCCCATGGGACAGCGCGTGCGCAACGTGATGAGCGAGCTGGCCGGCGAGAAGATCGACATCATCGACTACGCCGACGATCCGGCGACCTTCGTCGGTAATGCGCTGTCGCCGTCGAAAGTGGTTTCGGTCACCATCGTCGACCCGGACGCTCGGGCGGCCCGCGTCGTCGTCCCCGATTTCCAGCTTTCGCTGGCGATCGGCAAGGAAGGGCAGAACGCCCGCCTCGCCGCGCGGCTGACCGGGTGGCGCATCGATATCCGCAGCGACGCCGCCCCCGGTGACCTGGGCGGATCCGTGCGAACGGAGGCGCATCGGAGTTGACGGGAGTCCGCGGGCGCAGTGCTCGGGATGACAGGTTCGTAACTTCCGAAGGGGAGGGGTTCGGCGTTCGGCGCGTGGCAGCGGTAGAGTGGTCCAAGGTTCAGTCCGAGCCTTCGGTTCCACTGCGCGATCGCACCACCGAGCAGCACCCGGCGCCCCAGCGCCCCGCGGCTCCGGTGCGAACGTGTATCGGATGCCGGAAGCGCGAGCTGGCCGTCGATCTGTTGCGGATCGTGGCTCGGGACCGTGAGACCGGAGACGGCGCCCACGTCATCGAGATCGTTCCCGATCCGCGGCGCAGACTTCCCGGACGGGGTGCCTGGCTGCACCCCCTTTCGGCTTGTCTGCGCGCGGCAGAGCGGCGCCGAGCGATCGGCAGAGCACTACGAGTGTCCGGATATCTGGATATCTCAGCCCTGGAGCATTACCTCGAGAACAGGCACGAGCACTCATGAGCACACCGTGAAGTACCAACGATGAACGTCCATCGGAGATAACCCGAGGTCGTGCGGGCCGCCGTCCCCAGAACGGTGGGGCTGCTCGACCTCTCAGTGAGGAGAGCAGTGGCAGGCAAGGCCCGCGTGCACGAGTTGGCAAAAGAACTCGGTGTCACGAGCAAGGAACTACTCGCAACGCTCAAGGAGCAGGGCGAGTTCGTGAAGTCGGCGTCCTCGACGGTGGAAGCTCCCGTCGCGCGCAGGCTGCGTGAGTCGTTCGCGGCGAAATCCGCCCCGTCCAACGGCAACAAGCCGGGTGCACGCCCCGGACCGTCCGGCCGTCCGGCCCCCAAGCCAGCGGGCGCAGGCCCGCGTCCCGGTCCCCGTCCTCCGGCGCCCACTCCGGCGCCCACCGCGCAGGAGACCGCCGCTCCCGCCGCGCGCACCGGCGAATCGCCCGCCGTGAAGCCCGGCCCCGCCGCGCGTCCGGGACCGGCGCCCGCGCCCAAGCCCGCCGCAAGGGAAACGGTCACCCCGCAGGCCGCCGCGGCTTCCGGCGCGAGCGCGAGTTCCGCGCCCGCCCCGGCCGGTCCGCGTCCGACTCCTGGCGGTCCGCGTCCCGGACAGCAGCAGCGTCCCGGCGCCCCCGCCCCGGGCGGTCAGCGCCCGGGTGGCGCGGCGCCCGGCCCGCGTCCGGGGCCGAAGACCCCGCGCGTCGGTAACAACCCGTACTCGTCGGCTCCCGAGCGTCCCGCGCCGCGTCCGGCCCCCGGTCAGGGTGGTCCGCGTCCCGGTCCTTCGCAGGGTGGCCCGCGTCCCGGCCCGGCCCAGGGCGGCCCGCGTCCGGGTCCGTCGCAGGGTGGTCCGCGTCCCGGCCCGGCCCAGGGTGGCCCGCGTCCGACGCCGGGCCCCGGTGGGCCGCGTCCCGGCGGTCCGCGGCCGAGCCCCGGCTCGATGCCGCCTCGTCCCAATCCCGGCGCGATGCCGTCGCGTGCGGCGCGTCCCGGCGGCGCGGGCGGCCCCGGCGCGGGTCGTCCCGGTCGTCCCGGCGGCGCCGGTGCCGGTCGTCCCGGTGGCGGTGGCGGTGGCGGCTACCGCGGCGGTGGCGGCGGCGCTCCCGGAGCGGGCGCGGGTGCGCCCGGCGCCGGTGGTGCGGCCGGTGGCTTCCGCGGTCGTCCCGGTGGCGGCGGTGGCGGCGGCCGTCCGGGTGGTCCCGGTGGCCGCGGTGGTGCGGCCGGCGCGTTCGGCCGTCCCGGTGGCGCGCCACGGCGTGGCCGCAAGTCCAAGCGGCAGAAGCGGCAAGAGTACGACTCGATGCAGGCGCCCGCCGTCGGCGGCGTGCGGCTGCCGCGCGGCAACGGCGAGATCATCCGGCTCGCCCGCGGCGCGTCGCTGTCGGACTTCGCGGAGAAGATCGACGCGAACCCGGCCGCGCTGGTGCAGGCCCTGTTCAACCTCGGCGAGATGGTCACCGCGACCCAGTCGGTGAACGACGAGACCCTCGAGCTGCTCGGCAGCGAGATGAACTACGTCGTGCACGTGGTCAGCCCCGAGGACGAGGACCGCGAGCTGCTGGAGTCGTTCGACCTCACCTACGGCGAGGACGAAGGCGGCGAGGAAGACCTCGAACAGCGTCCGCCGGTGGTGACCGTCATGGGTCACGTCGACCACGGTAAGACCCGCTTGCTGGACACCATCCGCAAGGCGAACGTCCGCGAGGGCGAGGCGGGTGGCATCACCCAGCACATCGGCGCCTACCAGGTGCTCACCCACCTCGGCGACGAGGACCGGCTGATCACCTTCATCGACACCCCTGGTCACGAGGCGTTCACCGCCATGCGTGCCCGCGGTGCGAAGGCCACCGACATCGCGATCCTGGTGGTCGCCGCCGACGACGGCGTCATGCCGCAGACGGTGGAGGCGATCAACCACGCGCAGGCGGCCGACGTGCCGATCGTCGTGGCGGTCAACAAGATCGACAAGGAGGGCGCGAACCCGCAGAAGGTTCGTCAGCAGCTCACCGAGTACGGCTTGGTCGCCGAGGAATACGGCGGCGACACCATGTTCGTCGACATCTCCGCCAGGCAGAACATCAACATCGACGCGCTGCTCGAGGCGGTCCTGCTGACCGCGGACGCGGCGCTGGACCTGCGTGCCAACCCGGACATGGACGCGCAGGGCGTGGCCATCGAGGCGCACCTCGACCGCGGCCGCGGCCCGGTGGCGACCGTGCTCATCCAGCGCGGCACCCTGCGGGTCGGCGACTCGATCGTGGCGGGAGACGCCTACGGCCGGGTGCGCCGGATGGTGGACGAGCACGGCGAGGACGTCGAGGCGGCGTTGCCGTCGCGGCCGGTCCAGGTCATCGGCTTCACGTCGGTGCCGGGCGCCGGTGACAACCTGCTCGTGGTCGACGAAGACCGGATCGCGCGGCAGATCGCCGACCGGCGCAACGCGCGCAAGCGCAACGCGCTGGCCGCACGCAGCCGCAAGCGGATCAGCCTGGAAGATCTGGATGCCGCGCTGAAGGAGACCAGCGAGCTGAACCTGATCCTCAAGGGCGACAACTCCGGTACGGTCGAAGCCCTCGAAGAGGCGCTGCTCGGGATCCAGGTGGGCGACGAGGTTCGCCTGCGGGTGATCGACCGCGGCGTCGGTGGCGTCACCGAGACCAACGTCAACCTGGCGTCGGCCTCGAACGCGATCATCATCGGCTTCAACGTCCGCGCCGAGGGCAAGGCCACCGAGCTGGCCAACCGCGAGGGCGTCGACATCCGGTACTACTCGGTGATCTACCAGGCCATCGACGAGATCGAGAAGGCCCTCAAGGGCATGCTCAAGCCGATCTACGAAGAGGTCGAGCTGGGCCGCGCCGAGATCAGGGCGATCTTCCGTTCGTCGAAGGTCGGCAACATCGCCGGTTGCATGGTCACGTCGGGTTCGGTCAAGCGCAACGCCAAGGCGCGCCTGCTCCGGGACAACGTGGTGGTCGCCGAGACGATGACGATCTCGTCGCTGCGCCGGGAGAAGGACGACGTCACCGAGGTCCGCGAGGGCTACGAGTGCGGTATGACGGTCACCTACTCCGACATCAAGGAAGGCGACATCATCGAGGCCTACGAGCTGCGCGAGAAGCCGCGCGACTGATAGACCGAGACGAGACCGGACGCCGCGCGATGAGCGCGGCGTCCGGTCGGTCTTCCTGAACTGGGGAGGGTAAGGGTGTACCTGGGTGCACTGGAGTTCGACCTGCTGCTGGGTGATGTGCATTCACTGAAACAGAAGCGCTCGGTGATCCGGCCGATTCTGGCCGAATTACAGCGTTTCGGTGTGAGCGCGGCCGAAGGCGGGGAACACGATCTATACCGTCGCTCGCTGCTGGGCGTGGCCATGGTCAGTGCGGGCATGGATCACCTGACCGAGGTGCTGGACAAATGTGAACGGCACGTCGCGGCCCGTCCGGAGTTACAGTTGCTGGCGGTGCGCCGCCGAATCTTCGGGCCCGAGGACTGACGCGGCGTAGCGACGGAGCTCGGGTGGCGGCACCGGGCCACGCGACGACCGCCACCGAACAGAGTTGATAGTGAGGAGGAAACGGCCATGGTGGACCAAGCCAGGGCACGCCGACTCGCCAAGCGGATCTCCTCGATCGTCGCGACCGCGATCGAATACGAGGTGAAGGACCCGCGGCTGCGTTTCGTGACCATCACCGACGCCAAGGTCACCGGCGATCTCAGGGAGGCGACGGTGTACTATACCGTGATGGGTGAAACCCTCGACGCCGAACCGGATTACGAAGGCGCGGCGGCCGGACTGGAGAAGGCCAAGGGTGTTCTGCGCTCGAAAGTGGGTGCGGGAACGGGGGTGAAGTTCACCCCCACGCTGGCATTCGTACTGGACACCGTGCCCGACGCGGCACGGCAGATGGAGGAACTGCTCGCCAGGGCGCGGGCCGCGGACGACGAGGTCGCCAAGGTGGCGGCCACCGCCAGGCACGCGGGCGACGCCGACCCCTACAAGGTCGAACGCGACGCCGACGAGTGACATGCGGTAGTCGATGACGACGATGCGGGAAACGGCCGGCTTGGACACGGCCGTGGCGGCGCTGGACGCCGCGCGCTCGGTGACCATCGTCTGCCATGTGCAGCCCGATGCGGACACCATAGGAAGTGGTCTGGCGCTGGCGTTGGTGCTGCATCGGCGCGGCGTCGCGGTGCAGGTGTCCTTCGCCGAGCCCGCGGAACTGCCCATGTCGATGCGATCGTTGCCCGGCGTGCGGCACCTGGTGGCCCCGGCCGAGGTGCGCGCCGAGGTCGACCTGCTCGTCGCGGTCGATTGCGGCAGTGCGGGGCGGCTGGGGGCGCTGGCCGATCGATTGCCCGGTGCCGCAACGACATTGGTGATCGATCACCATCGGTCGAACACGTGCTTCGGAGCGATCAATGTGGTCGATCCCGCCGCGGAGTCCACCACGAGCCTGATCGCCCGGTTGCTCGACGCGTGGGGTGTGCCGATCGATGCGGACGTGGCGCATTGCCTGTACGCCGGTCTGGTCACCGACACGGGTTCGTTCCGGTGGGTGCGGCCGGGCACGCACGAACTGGCGGAGCGGCTGCTTGCCACCGGCATCGATGGTGCGCACATCGCCCGCACGTTGATGGACACGCACCCGTTCGGATGGCTGCCCATGCTCTCCCGCGTGCTCGGGACGGCGCAGCTCGTCCCGGAGGCGCGCGGCGGCGTGGGGTTGGTGTACGCGTTCGTGCGGCGCGACGACATCGATGACGTGCGATCGGAGGAAATCGAGAGCGTCATCGATATCGTGCGCACGACCGCCGAAGCCGGAATCGCCGCGGTGTTCAAGCAATCGCGTGTGGTGCCGGATCGGTGGACGGTGTCGCTGCGCTCGCGCGACAGCGGAGCCTCCGCGGGTGACGGGGTGGACGTCGCCGAGGTCGCCACATCACTGGGCGGCGGCGGGCACCGCTTCGCCGCCGGCTACACCGCGCACGGCGCGCCCGAGGACTTGATCGGCGCGCTGCTGACCGCGCTCGGATAACCGTATGTCTCGACCTGGCGCATCCGTGTTCGTCGGTGAGCCGTACCGAGGTCGGAACGACGGTGGTCTCGGAAGGAGCGACGTGCGGGGAAGGTGTTCGTGAGCGCGCAGAGTCCCGGCGACGCGGATATCGGCGACCCGGCCCTGCCAGCGAGCGAACCGGCGCCCGTCGACCGGGCTGCCGCTGCCGGTCCCGGGCGCATTCTCGGCCTCGCGTTGCCCACCCTCGGCGTGCTGGTCGCCGAACCGATCTACCTGTTGTTCGATCTGGCCGTGGTCGGCAGGCTCGGCGCGCTCGCGCTGGCCGGTCTCGCCGTCGGCGGGTTGATCCTGGCGCAGACCAGTTCGCAGCTGACCTTCCTGTCCTACGGCACCACCGCGCGCTCGGCGCGTCGCCACGGCGCGGGCGACCACCGCGGAGCCGTCGCCGAGGGCGTACAGGCGACGTGGATCGCGGTGGCCGTCGGCCTCGCGATCCTGCTGCTGGTCCAAGCGTTCGCCGTGCCGGTGACCAGCGCCATCGCCGGCGGCGGGGACATCGCTCAGCAGGCGCTGGACTGGGTGCGGATCGCGCTGTTCGGCGTGCCGCTGATCCTGATCTCCATGGCGGGCAACGGGTGGCTGCGCGGGGTTCAGGAGACGCGCAGGCCGCTGGTCTACGTCGTCGCCGGACTCGCCGCGTCGGCGATCCTCTGCCCGGTGCTGGTGCACGGAGTGCTGGGCGCACCGCATCTCGGCCTGCCCGGCTCCGCCGTGGCGAACGTGGCGGGTCAGATCGTCACCGCGGTCCTGTTCCTGCGCGCGCTGCTGCGCGAGGGCGTTTCCCTCGCCCCGCACTGGTCGGTGATGCGCGCGCAGCTCGTACTCGGGCGCGACCTGATCGTCCGCAGCTTCGCCTTCCAGGCCTGCTTCGTCTCGGCGGCGGCGGTCGCCGCGCGTTTCGGCGCCGCGTCGGTAGCGGCCCACCAGTTGGTGCTGCAACTGTGGAACTTCCTGGCGCTCGCGCTGGACGCGCTGGCCATCGCCGCGCAGACGCTCACCGGCGCGGCGCTCGGCGCGGGCGATGCCACCGGCGCCCGCGCCATCGCCCGGCGCGTCACCCGCTGGTCGGAGATCTTCAGCCTCGGGCTGGCCGCCTGCTTCGCGGCGGGGGCGGTGGCGATGCCCGCGCTGTTCACCGACGATCCGGACGTGCTCGAGCGCGCGCATGTGGTGTGGTGGTTCTTCGTCGCGCTCATCCCCGTGGCCGGCATCGTGTTCGCGCTCGACGGCGTGCTGCTCGGGGCGGGCGACGCGGCGTATCTGCGTACCACCACGCTCGGTGCGGCGCTGCTCGGTTTCCTGCCCGCCATCTGGCTGTCGCTGATCTTCGACTGGGGCGTCGCCGGAATCTGGTCCGGCCTCGCCGCGTTCATGCTGTTGCGGCTGGTCGCCGTCGCGGGCCGGGCGCTGTCGGGCCGGTGGGCACTGGTCGGCGCCGAGTTGCCGAGGTGACCGACACCCGGCTCGGCCGGTGCGTGCGAATCCGAATCGATGTGCCAAGGTAGGTGTGGTGATACCCAAGTTGATGGCGGTGAGCGACATTCATGTCGGGCACCAGGGGAATCGGCCGGTCGTCGAGCAGATCAAGGCGGACTCGCCGGAGGACTGGCTCATCGTGGCCGGCGACGTGGGGGAGAAGACCGAGGACATCCGCTGGGCGCTGCAACTGCTGCGCGGCCGGTTCGCCAAGGTGATCTGGGTGCCGGGCAATCACGAGCTGTGGACGACGGCGAAGGACCCGGTGCAGATGGTCGGCGCGGCGCGCTACGACTACCTGGTGTCGATGTGCCGCGACCTGGACGTGCTGACGCCGGAGGACCCCTTTCCGGTGTGGCAGGGCGCGGGCGCCGAGGAGCACGGCGGAGCGGTCACGCTGGTGCCGATGTTCCTGCTGTACGACTACTCGTTCCTGCCGGAGGGAGCCACCACCAAGGCGGAGGGCCTGGCGATCGCCCGCGAGCGCAACGTGGTGGCCACCGACGAATTCCTGCTCTCGCCGGATCCGTACCTGACCAGGGACGCCTGGTGTCACGCCAGGGTGCAGGCGACCAAGCGCAAGCTCGACGCGCTCGCTCCCGGCACACCGGTCGTCCTGATCAACCACTTCCCGCTGGTGCGGCAGCCGACCGACGTGCTGTTCTACCCGGAGTTCGCGCTGTGGTGCGGCACCGAGCTGACCGCGGACTGGCACACCCGCTACAACGTGGTCTGTTCGGTCTACGGTCACCTGCACATCCCGCGGACCTCGCACTACGACGGCGTCCGGTTCGAGGAGGTGTCGCTGGGCTACCCGCGCGAATGGCAGCGCCGCGGCCTGCCCGAGCGATTGCTGCGCCAGATCCTGCCCGCCCCGGAGTACCCGCCGGGCACGCTGAACAAGTGGGGCGGGCATTTCCAGGTGACCCCCGAGATGGAGGCCGCAGCCGCGGAGATGCGCAGCAAGGCGCAGCAGCGGCGCGGGCTGGCGTAGTCCGGGGGCACATGGCGCTGCGATCCGATCCCGCGCGGCTCGACTACGCTCGTCGGTGATGATCGAGAACATTCTGCCCGCGGGTGTGGCCTCGGCCGAGTTGCTGGCGTACCCGGAGGATCTGCGACCGCATCCGGCGGAGGAGCATCTCATCGCCAAGTCGGTGGAGAAGCGGCGCCGTGATTTCATCGGCGCGCGGCATTGCGCCCGGCTGGCGCTCACGCAGCTCGGCGAACAGCCGGTCGCGATCGGCAAGGGCGAACGCGGCGCTCCGGTGTGGCCGCGCGGAATCGTCGGCAGCCTGACCCACTGCGACGGCTATCAGGCCGCCGCGCTCGGCCACAAGCTGCGGTTCCGTTCCATCGGCATCGACGCCGAGCCGCACGCCACGCTGCCCGACGGCGTACTGGACTCGGTCAGCCTGCCGCCGGAGCGGGATTGGCTGAAGACCACCGATTCCGGACTGCACCTGGACCGGCTGCTGTTCTGCGCCAAAGAGGCCACCTACAAGGCGTGGTTCCCGCTGACGCTGCGCTGGCTCGGCTTCGAGGACGCGCACATCACCTTCGACATCGAGGACAGCTCCGCCGATTCCGGGCGCGGCAGCTTCCACACCGAACTGCTGGTGCCGGGGCAGACCACCGACGGCGGCACGCCGCTGCTGTCGTTCGACGGCCGTTGGCTGATCACCGACGGGTACATCCTGACCGCGATCGCGCACGTCTGATGGACGGACTCGGCGGGCTGCTCGTCATCGACAAGGCCGGTGGCTGGACCAGCCACGACGTCGTCGCGAAATGCCGCAAACTGCTGCGCACCAAGAAGATCGGTCACGCGGGCACGCTCGACCCGATGGCGACCGGCGTGCTCGTGCTCGGCGTGGAGCGCGCGACCAAACTCCTCGGCCTGCTCACCCTGACCACCAAGGCGTACACCGCGACCATCCGGCTCGGGCAGGCGACCAACACCGACGACGCCGAGGGCGAAGTGCTGGCCACGACTCCGGCCGGCCACCTCGCCGACGACGAGATCGCCGCGCGGACAGCGGAATTGACCGGCGACATCGAGCAGGTGCCCGCCACGGTGAGCGCGATCAAGGTCGACGGCGAACGCGCCTATGCCCGCCACCGTGCCGGCGAGGACGTGCAGCTGGCCGCCCGCCCGGTCACGGTGTCGCGCTTCGACGTGCTCGCCCGGCGCGACGTCGGCGATTTCGTCGACCTGGAGGTGGTGGTCGAGTGCTCCTCGGGCACCTACGTGCGGGCGCTCGCCCGTGACCTCGGCGCCGCGCTCGGCGTCGGCGGCCACCTGACCGCGTTGCGCCGCACGAGAGTCGGCCCCTTCACGCTCGAGCGCGCCCGTACCCTGGACGACTTGGCCGCCGCCGCCGAGTCCGGCACGCCGCAGCTGAGCCTCGATATCGACGCCGCGGTGCGAACGGCGTTCCCGCGCCGCGACATCGATGCGAAGCAGGCCGACGACCTGCGCAACGGACGCTGGCTCGCCCCGGCCGGAATCCCCGGCGTCTACGCCGCCATCGATCCGGAAGAACGCGCTATCGCCCTGCTGCGTGAGTCGGGCAATCGCGCGTCCTCGGTGATGGTCGTCCGCCCTGCCAATCTCTGATCCAGCGGGCGATAATGGCGGACCACCTTGCGCCGAGGAGTGAATGCCGATGATGCGAGTCGTCGCGACGATCGTCGCGGTCCTGGTCGGTGGCGCGGCGCTGGTCGGCAATGCCGGCGAGGCGCGCGCAGCCACGCAGGCATCGGTGCTGGAAGGCCGCGGGCGGATACTGGTGACCCTGCCCGACTCCGACGATGTGCGGGTGCTCGATGTGGAAGTGTGGATCGATGGCCGGAACGTGAGCTGTGACGGCAATCCGTGCAAGGTCGCACAGGGACACGCCTACTCGTTGGCCTACGACCTCCCCGCGGGAGCACATCGAATCGAGATCCGGCCGCCCGGTGAACCCGACTTGCTCGACCAGGTCGTGGCTGTGCGGCCCGCCGACCATTTGCTCGACACTTTGCAATGCCTGCACCTGCCCGTGCCGCACGACCCCGGCCTCGTCTGCTGATATCGCGAAGGCTCCGGCGCGCCGGGCCGAACAAGCTTCCGAATCGGGGAACGACCGGTTCGGCGCCGGCCAGCTGTAGCCCCGCCCAGACCGTCACCTGGTTGGCCGTCAGCACCGGATTGCCCGAAGTAGCCTCCAGGTCCGGCAGCACCGTCATGATGTGCCTCGCGGTGTCGGAACGAGCAGCGCCTGCGCGCCGGGATGGTCGTTGTCCGCCGCCAGCCGCAGCGCCTGGGCCGGGGTGAGGAGGCCGGGCCTCGGCGTGGAAGGCGTCGCAATTCCAGCGCACCGCGCGTGCCAGCCGCGGCGCAGGTCTGCGGCGCTTGTTCGTCCAGCAGACGTGCGTGGCCGGAGATGGCGGCCTTGGTGAGGGTGATGTTGCGGCGCCACGCGGTCCTGCTTCCTGATCGGGCCGCCGGGTGGGCAGACAGCGGTGGATGCGCGCTACAGCTCGGCGAGCACCTCCGACCAGATCGCCAGAGCGTCCTCGATCTGCGTGTCGGTCACGATCAGCGGCGGAATCATCCGCACGACGTTCATGTGCGCGCCGCAGGTCAGCAGGAGCAGGCCCTTGTCCACCGCGGCGCGCTGAGCGGCCGCGGCGGTGGCGGTGCCGGGCTCGCCGGTGGCCGTGGTGAACTCGGCGCCCACGAGCAGTCCGAGGCCGCGGACATCGCCGATCGCCTTGGTGGCGCAGGCGCGCAGACCGCGCAGCAGTTGCTCCCCGCGGGCAGCCGCGTTGTCCACCAGCCCCTCGGATTCGATGACGTCCAGCGTGGCGATCGCCGCCGCGCACGCCACCGCGTTACCGCCGTAGGTGCCGCCCTGCGAGCCCGGCCACGCCCGCGCCATCAGTTCGCGCGGCGCCGCGATGCCCGACAGCGGGAACCCGCTGGCCAGACCCTTCGCGATGGTGATGACATCGGGCCGGACGCCGAAGTGCTGATGCCCGAAGAACTTTCCGGTGCGACCGAAGCCGGTCTGGATCTCGTCGAAGACCAGCAGGATGCCGTGCCGGTCCGCGCGTTCGCGCAGCCCTTGGAAGAACTCGGCGTTGCCGGGCACGTAACCGCCCTCACCGAGCATCGGCTCCACGATGAACGCGGCGGTCTCGGCGGGCGAGGTGAGCGTGGCGAACAGGTAGTCCAGTTCGCGCAGCGCGAAGACGGTCGCTTCGCGCTCGCTCCAGCCGTAGCGGTAGGCGGTGGGGAAAGGCGCGACGTGCACGCCCGGCATGAGCGGGCCGAACCCGGCGGAGAAACGGGTACCGGAGGTCGTCATGGTCGCGGCCGCCAGGGTGCGGCCGTGGAAACCGCCGTGGAAGACGACGACATTCGGCCGCCCCGTGGCCTGGCGCGCCAGGCGCAGCGCGGCCTCGACCGCCTCACTGCCGGAGTTCGCGAAGAACAGCGTGTCCAGTCCTTCCGGAAGCACGACGCCGAGCCGCTCGGTCAGCTCCAGCAGCGGCCGGTGCAGCACCGTCGTGTACTGGCCGTGGATCAGCGAGGCCACCTGCGCTTGGGCGGCGGCGACCACCCTCGGGTGGCAGTGGCCGGTGCTGGTCACGCCGATGCCCGCGGTGAAGTCCAGATAGCGGCGGCCGTCGGTGCCGTAGAGGTAGCACCCCTCGCCGTGGTCGACGATCACCGGCGTGGCTTGTTTCAGGATGGGCGAGAGCTCCGTCATGGTGAATCGCCTCCCGGTACGGGTGCGGATGTCTATTGCCGGATTGTCAACTCTATGCATAACCTGCGGCAGGGTCGCGGCGATTGCCGGATGCGGCGTGCGGCCAGACGCCTACGCCGTGGGCTGGCCGCCCGCAAGCGCAATCGACCGAGACGAGCGCCGCACGGCGGACACGGGGTCTGCCGTATGTTCTGCCCGGCCGCGTCGCCGCTCGGGGGCAGCGGAGACGCCTGTGCGGCCGGTACGGAGGCGACCGGTCAGGCGGTGAGCCAGATGGCGTCGGCGGCGGGGCGGCCGAGGTCGGTCGGTGACTCGGTGGCGCCGATGCGGATGGCGATGGTGCCCGCGAAGTCGCGCCGTTCGACGACCGTGATGGCGGTGTCCAAGGCGATGCCGACGGAGTCGAAGTAGCGCAGCATGTCGGGGTCGGCGTCGGAGATGCGCGCGACCCGGCCGGATTCACCGGCGCGGAAGTCGCTGAGCTGGCGCGCGGGCGGGGTGGGCACCGCGCCGTCCACCGAGGGGATCGGGTCGCCGTGCGGATCGCGATCGGGGTATCCGAGTTTGGCGTCGATGCGGGCCATCAGCAACTCGGAGACCGCGTGCTCGAGCACCTCGGCCTCGTCGTGCACCTCGTCCCAGCCGTAGCCGAGTTCGTTCACCAGGAAGGTCTCGATGAGCCGATGCCTGCGCACCATCGCGACGGCGGCCCTGCGGCCCTCCGGCGTGAGGGCGATCGCGCCGTAGCGAGCGTGCTCGACCAATCCTTGGTCGGCGAGTTTGCGGACGGCTTCGGACACGGTCGAGGCCGAGACGCCGATCCGTTCGGCGAGCAATTTGGTGGTCACCTTCTCCTGAGACCACTCCTGCGCGGTCCAGATGACCTTCAGGTAGTCCTGCGCGACCGAGGACAGCACAGGCGCGATCGTCGCGGTACCGCCGTGCGCATCGCCCGGCGCCGGGGCGTCGGCCAACTCGCGTCGAGTGGCGATATCTCGTTTACCTGGCACACAACCGAGCTTAGGCACTGGCGTCGCGATACACACATCCTCGGCCTGCCGTGCTCTGATCGACAACGAATCGCTATTCGCCGTTCACCGCCGAGAAGTGGGCGGATGGATGCCGGGAGCGCGCGCAGCCGAGCGCGGTCGCGTCGTCATCCGGCCGGATGACGGACAGCCGTATGCCCCTGGTGCGGCTCGGACCTCCGCGTCGGCTCACGGCGGCGGAACCGTTGTGTGAGATCAGCACGCCCGAATACTGTTCGGCACCTGATTTGCGTAGGCTGCGCACTGTGCAGAGATGGCGAAGTCTCGACGAGGTGCCCGCGGACTGGGGGCGCTGTGTCCTCACGATCGGTGTGTTCGACGGTGTGCACCGCGGCCACGCGCAGTTGATCAGCCGGGCCGTGAAGTCCGCCGCCGCGCGCGGCGTGCCCGCGGTGCTGATGACGTTCGATCCGCACCCGATGGAAGTGGTCCGCCCGGGCTCACATCCCGCGCAGTTGACCACCCTCACCCGTCGCGCCGAGCTGGCCGAGGAACTGGGCGTCGACGTGTTCTGCGTCATGCCCTTCACCCAGGAGTTCATGAAGCTGACTCCGGCGCGCTATGTCCACGATCTGCTGGTGGAGCGGCTGCACGTGGTGGAGGTGGTGGTCGGCGACAACTTCACCTTCGGCAAGAAGGCCGCGGGCACCGTCGAGACCATGCGCGAACTCGGCAGGCGATTCGGCTTCGAGGTCGACGGAGTGAGCCTGCTCGCCGAACACGCCGTGACCTTCTCCTCCACCTACATCCGCGCGTGCGTGGACGCGGGGGACATGGCGGCCGCGGCCGAGGCGCTCGGGCGCCCGCACCGCGTGGAAGGCGTCGTCGTGCACGGCGACGGCCGCGGCAAGCAGCTCGGTTTCCCCACCGCCAACGTCGCGCCGCCGATGCACGCCGCGATCCCGGCCGACGGCGTGTACGCCGGATGGTTCACCGTGCTCGGCCCCGGCCCCACCATCGGCACCGTCACCCCCGGCGAGCGGGCCATGGCCGCCGTCTCGGTGGGCACCAACCCGACCTTCTCCGGACGCGCCCGCACGGTGGAGGCGTACGTGCTCGACGGCGAGGCCGATCTGTACGGTCAGCACGTCGCGGTGGACTTCGTCGAGCACATCCGCGGCCAGCGCAAGTTCGAGTCGGTGGACGAGCTCATCGAGTGCATGGGCCGCGACGTGGAGACCGCGCGCAAAATCCTCACCGCCGCCGACGCCCGCTGAACGGTCAGGACTTCATGAACTCGAGCAGGTCCTCGTTGAGCTGCTCGGCGTGCGTGACGTACAGGCCGTGCCCCGCGGTCGGGTATTCCTTGTAGACGCAGTTCGGGATGAGTTTCGCGGTGTGCCTGCTGCTGGCGTCGATCGGGATGGACTGATCAGGGACCCCGTGTACGACCAGGGCGGGAATCGACAGATTCCGCAGCGTCTCGCGGTGATCGGACGGGAAGGTCGACTCCCAGACCGCGATGGTGGCCCACGGCGAAGCGGACAGGCAGCGGCGGGTCTCGTGCTCGATCAGCGCGGGAGAGACGTCGTTGCCCAGGTGGGTGGCGAAGTATCCCTGCGCCCGGTCGGCGAACCACTTGGGCCGGTCGGTGCGCCACTGCGCGACCGACGCCCGGCTCAGCTCCTCCGGAAGGCCCTCGGGATTGTCCTCGGTCTGCCGCAGGAACGGCAGCGTCGTGGCCAGCAGCGCGATGCGCGCGACCCGCGCGGTGCCGTGCCTGGCCAGATAGCGCGCTACTTCCGCACCGCCCGCGGAGTGGGCGACCAAGGTGAGTTCGCGCAGATCCAGCCGTTCGATCAGCTCGGCCACGTCATCGGCGCGGGTGTCCAAGTCGTATCCGGTCGACGGGCGGTCCGAACGGCCGTGCCCGCGCCGGTCCAGCAGCACACAGCGGTAACCCTGTTCGACGAAGAAGGGGACTTGGTACTCCCACATCTCCGCGTGCAGCGACCACCCGGCCAGGAACACGATCGGCGCTCCGGTGCCGTAGTCCTCGTAGGCCAGGCGGGTGCCGTCGGTCGTCTCCAGGTAAGGCATCGTCGTCTCCTCGTATTCGGCGGTACGACAAGAAGATTCGCAGCCGAAATGCGGCGAGTCGATTACCCGTGAGGTAATGCCGTTGCTTCCCTGCGCGCCGGAACCGGAACCGGAACCGGCTCGGCGGGCCCGCGATTTCGGCGGACCGCTCCCGGTCCGGTAGGGTGTTCCCTCGGGTTTGCTGCGGTCCGCGGTGGCGCCCACACCCGGGTGACCGGAGATTCGAGCGCGGAACTGAGAAACAGGAGTGGATGCCCCATGGCACTGACCACCGAGCAGAAATCGGCGATCCTCGCCGAGTACGGCCTGCACGAGAAGGACACCGGCTCGCCGGAGGCGCAGATCGCGCTGCTGTCCAAGCGCATCGCCGACATCACCGAGCACCTGAAGAAGCACAAGCACGACCACCACACCCGCCACGGACTGATGGCGCTGATCGGTCGTCGCAAGCGGCTGTCGAAGTACCTGCAGGACAAGGACATCAACCGCTACCGTTCGCTGATCGAGCGGCTCGGGCTCAGGCGGTAATTTTTTCCAGCGCCTGCGGCGCTGGGTGTTCGCGGCCCCTTTGTGGCTCGCGTCCGAGCGACCGCTGCTGGCGACTTCGTCGCGGACGCAGCGGTCGCTCGGACGCGAGCCGGGCCGCGAACGGCGGATGCTCGGTCTCGCTTCGCTCGTAAGACCTGGTCGTGGGGGGCTGGGCGCGCTGTGTTGTGATGGGGGTATCGGG